>JBEKHU010000042.1:0-10611 GCA_050012115.1 Bryobacteraceae bacterium
GAACAGGGATAATCGCGGAAGGAGCCGGCGGCGTTCATGGGCCTGAGTCTCACACTGATCTACTTTCTGTACATGTATGTTTCGCCAGCCGCGTGGATACCGTGGCTCTCAACCATCACGGTGCAACCATTCGTCGCCGCAGCGGCGTCACTATTCACACTGCCTCGTTTCTTGACCCGCTCTACGCTCAGAGCATCTCCTCCGCTGATGTTGTTCGCGGCGTATTGCGCCTATCTGGCAATGTCTCCTGCTCTTCACGGATGGTTTGGAGGAGCTGCCGAGTCCGTGATTCCCATCGTGATTCCCGCGCTTTTTCTGTTTCTGATTCCACCGAATGTCGACACCTCCACCCGACGCAACATCGTCGTCATCGCGTTGTTCTGCTCTTTGCTGGGACTCGCGCTTGCCGGGATCCGCGACTACCATGTGGCTCCGGAACGGAGCAAATTCGTGATGACCCAGGGAATTGACGTGGACGACGATGACGCGGCGGCGGAAGATCGTCCCGCGGTTTATCGCCTGAAAGCGCAGGGCTTGATCGACGATCCAAACGATTTTGCCCAGATGTTGCTCATCACCGTTTCGCTTTCCTTCATCTGGTGGAGCCGCAACTGGCTGAAGAATATCCTGTTCGTTTTGATCCCCGGGTCGATCCTGATTTACGCGGTGTACCTGACCCATTCCCGAGGCGCCCTGGTAGCCATCGGCGTGATGATCACCGTCGCGTTTCGAAGGAAGTTGAGGCTGCTGGGTTCATTGACGCTGGCTTCTGTCGTAGCCATCGGCCTGCTATCCAGCAGGTTCACCGGAGGGCGTGAGGTCGGCCTGTCGGGCGGTGCGGACCGCTTGGAACTCTGGAGCGAAGGATGGGAATTGATCAAACGATCGCCCCTGTACGGGTATGGATTTGGCGGCTATGTGGATGCCGTGAACAGTGCGGCGCACAACTCATTCCTCGTGGTGGCCGTTGACACGGGGCTGCTCGGTCTCGTGATCTGGGTTTCTATTTTTGTCATTTCTATTGCCCAGCTCAACCGCATTGTCACGCCGAGTGACGGTACGCCGCCCGACCCCACTCTTCGTCAACACGCAGTGTGTATAGAGGCCGCCCTCACCTCATTCCTCGCCACATCCTGGTTTCTCTCGCGTGCATATTACCCGATATCTTTTCTGTTGGTGGGCCTGGTGGGCGGCCTGGTCTATCAGGAGAGCGTCCGCCGGCCGGGGGCCGAGCTGTTGCCGCCTTGGAAGACCTGTCTCATCTGGAGCATCGCGGCCAGCGCGGCGGCGCTGGCCTTAATGTACGTCATGATCCGTCTTCGCGCGGTTTGAGGCGCGCATCCGCGCCGCTCACCGCTGACGGCAGCGAACCGGCCGGCGCCCTTGGCGCGCTATGAACGTTGCCGCGTCACCATGCTGGCTAACGCAGTTCCGCCAGCGCGGCTTTCGCGCCAGCGTAATCGGGGCTGGCCTCCAGAGCCTTGCTGAGTTCTTCCCTGGCCTTCTGCTGGTCGTTTAATCCCAGATAGCCGAGGCCGGCGGCGTAGTGCGCTGTCGCCAGCGTGACGCGTTGCGACCGCAGGGTGTCCAATGGCGCGCTGAGATCCGGTTTCGCTGACCGGCCTTGCAATGCCTGATTCGCCGTATCCACTAATTGGTGCAGCAGCGCGGTGGCTTTGTCCGCCTGGCCCAGTTTCCGCAGCGACAGGGCCTGGTAATAAGCCTGGAGATCCCTCGGCGTAAGGCCGGCGCGTCTGCGCCGATACTGCCGCTGAGGTCCCAGTTTCATATCGGCCGACTTCTGCCAGTACTTCTTCGCCTGTGTCGCGTCGCCTAGCGCGGAGTAGGCGCTCCCCATCCAGTAGCCCGCCTCCGGTTCACGACTGCTGACGTCGATTCCCTCCGAAGGCAGGTTCGACGGGATGTTGAGGGCCGCTTGAAACTCCGCCAGCGCCTCCTTGGCGTGCTTGGCTTCGAGCAGTTTCCGGCCGCGCAGCATGTGGGCGTCGGTCCAGTTGTCCGCCACGTTCAGATTGCCGCCTTCCCAGACTGCGAATTCGCGCCCCGTGAGCCGCTGAATCGCCTCGTCGTACTTGCCCATGGAAACCAGCAACCCAACCTCGTGGGCCAGCGAGTCGTCCCGTTGCACGACCACGTCCTGGTTCTTCTCGAGCAGCGCCAGTCGCTTCTCTGGAGCGACGCCGGCCGCTTCGTACAATTCGTCGAGTTCGGCGAAATGCTTCGCATATTTGGGCGTGGACGCAACCGCCAGTTCCAGTTGCGCGATCGCCTTGTCCAGCGAGTGTCCCGACTCGCGGTGCCACCAGGCAATGGCCAGGTTGCGATGCACGATCGGCATCGATGGATCGAGCGCCGCCGCGGTCTCCCACGCCTTCGCCGCTTCCGCCGGTTGCCAGTCGAACAGCAGATTGCCCAGGTAGTACGGCGCACGCGCGTCGCGTGGATTCGCTTTCATCGCCGCCCGCAGCACTTCAATCTCCTCGCCTTGGAATGGGAAAACGTACTCCGAGGGCATCTTCATCGCCTGTGCGTAGTACTCGGCCGCCTTCTGCGGCTGCTGCAGTTTCTCCGCGAAGTAGCCCAGGTAGTAGTACACCATTGGCTGGATTTTGGCCTTGTCGGGAGCGTCCGCTACGGACTCGAGCAGCACCGCCGTGCCGTCCTGCCACAGCCCCGCGTTCAGATATTCGGCCGCCGTTTCCGCCGCCGTGGCCGGATGCTCGTTCATCGTCGCGGCCATCAGGCTGCGCGTCTTGGAGTCCTTCGACGCGAGCCAGCGCTCCGCCATGGACCGCACATCCAATGGATCCGATCTGCGATGCGCGGCGGCCAGTGCCCGCAGTGCCTCCTCGGTTCGGCCCAGGTGCCTCAGCACCGCGGCTCTCAGATTCAGTGCCCGGATGTTCAACGCGTTGTTGTCCAGCGACCGGCCCACGAAATCCAGCGCCGCCGTGAAATCTCCTCTCATCGCGGCGATTTCGGCCACTTCGTAGTAGCCGGCCGCCCGCCAGGGCAGATTCCACGTCGCATTGTAAAGGCACTTGTTCGCTTCATCCAACCTGCCCTGCGCCTTCAACGTGAGGCCCAGGTAGTAGACCGGCTCGGCATCCTTCGGCGTCGTGTACTGGTCGGTCAGGCGCTCCAGCGCCTTGCGGAAGAGTTGCTCCGCGTCGCTGTAGCGGGCCTTCTTGTAATAGTTGATGCCCAGCGCGGTATTCACCCGCACATCGCCGGGATCGCGCCGCAGCGCCTCCTCCCAGTACGGCTCGGGAGCGACGCTGGGATCATGGAACTGTTCGGCTCGCAGCCCGATCAGGTACAGTTCTTCGACCGTCTTGACCTGGGCCGGAGGGAGCGGACTCGTCACCACCTTCGGCATCGGTTCCGGCGTCAGGCGGATCGGCGAATAGGAAACCAGCTCCGCGCCGTCCGCACTGATCGACGCCCGCAGATCGTGTTCGTCGATGCCCGCCGGCACCGCCACCTGCTTCAGATAGGGCTTGCCGGGATCGATCGCAACCGTCTCCTCCAGCAGCACCTTCGAGCCCGCTTCGAGCTTCACCGTGGCCGCCGCGTGCGCCGCCGTCGTATTGAAGCCCACCTTGGCCATACCGTTCTTATCGACTTCCAGATTCACCGCGGCGTCGAGGTTCGCCTTCTTCACGCCGCCGATTTCACGGAACGGATACCAGTTCATCGAGAACGACTTCACGTCGAACGGCTGCAGCCAGCTGTAGTCCGGCTGATTGTCGGAGTACCCGCCCACCATCAGCTCGTCGTACGGCCCGTCCGTGTCGCTCAGAATGTTATCCCACATGCGGCCGCGCGGGCCGTTGCCCCACGTCCACACCTTCTTGCCGGGGACAATGTTGTGATCCGCTACGGCCATCGTGCCGGCGTGCTTGCCGTGGTCGTAACCCGCGAAAAAGTCGTCGCTGTAGTTCCACGCGAAAATCGAATTCGCTTGGATATGGTTCTTGTACCAGCTCACATCCACGCCCTTCGTGAAGTCCGCCCCAGCATAGAAGGAGTTGGCGATTGGCCACTTGATGAACTCGCGCTTTCCATGAAACGTGCCGTATTGCGTGCTCGGCGGGAAGATCACCTGGTAATCGTCGTTCACGTGCACCGCGACATTGGCGAAGCACAGCATCGTCTCGACGACCGGCGTGCGATTCACGATCCGCACCCGCGCCTCCATGTACGACTTGCCCGGCCGCAGCGTGTAGCCCACCGCCCACCGCATCCGGTGCCGCACCTCCAGCTCGCCCACCCACACCGTCTTACTGCCGTCGTTGTTCTCCTCGATGCTGTACTGCACCGGCAGGAACGTCGACGCGCGATGGTGGTGCGGAATGTTCCATTCGATCCCGCCGCTCATCCACGCGCCGATCAATCCGATCAGCGCCGGCTTGATTACGTGCTGCCGGTAGATGAAGTTGTAGCCGTTGGTCTTGTCGATTCCTTCAAACAGCCGCCCGCCGATCTCCGGCAGGATGCCGACCTTGATGTACTCGTTCTCGAGATACACGATCTTGTAGCTCTTATCCACCTTCGTGTGGGTCAGCACGTCGTACAGCGGGTAGGGGTAAACAATCCCCTGCGCCCCTTGGGAAGCGCGCCCCAGGTCGAACATCGGATTGGGCTCCGGCGCACCGGCCAGGTAGGTCGGGATGACCGTGGTTTCCTCCCACGCCCGCACCGGCGCGGCATCTCCCGCCGAGAGCACCGGCGTCGCTGTCATCAGCAGCGCGCCCAGGCCCAGCAACACAACCAAAGCATCACGAAAGCGTTTCATGGCGTACGTCTCCATTCACTGACGATTCCCTTCCGGCGAAGCGTTCCTTGACGCGCATGCGGTGGTGCGCCGGAGTGGACGCGGGCCGCCCGCTCCTCGACAGGAGGAGCCCCAACGCGGCCTGAGTTCCGGTATTAGACTATCGGATCCTGATTATCGCCGCCAGTCCGCTCCGCGCCGCGGGGTTGCGTCCCGCTCCACTGTGATAGCGTTCCCTCGGAGGCGCGCTTCAAGCAAGCTGGAGCCCCGCCCGTTCGTCGAAGAGAGGTTCGTCACATGTCCGATTCTCAGCCCTCAGATGCTCCCGCCTCGGCCACGCTTCTCACCACCCGCCGCGGTTTCCTGGCCGCCGCGGCCGCCGGTCCGTTGCTGGCGCCCCAGCTCCTCTCGGCAAAGTCCGCCCAAGCCGCCCCGGCCGCTCCACCTGAAGCGTCGATCCTGGCCCATCCGCGCCTCGGCGCGGAGTTCTTTCTCAACCGCACCGAGACCCGCGACTCCGTCTTCCTGCACTTCCGGCGCATGGCCGAAACCGGCCTCACCATCGCCCGCATCTTCACCCTCTGGGACCACGTCGAGCGCGAGCGCGGCCAGTGGGACTTCAGCCATTACGACTGGGTCTACGACGCCGCCGCCCAGAACGGCATCCTGATCGCCAACACGCTCTGCTCCGAAGACCCTCCCGGCTGGCTCGACCAGGCCCGTTTCTACCACGCCTGGAAGGACCTCTCCAATCCCGCCCTGCGCCCCCTCTCCGAGATCTACCTGGAGAAGATCGTCACCCGCTACCGCAACCATCCCGGCCACGGCGTCTGGCTGCTGCAGAACGAGCCCGGCATCAATAGCCACGACGAGCCCTACGTCCTCGCTGAGTTCGCCCGCTGGCTGGAGCAGAAGTACGGCACCATCGATAAACTGAACCAGCAATGGTACACCCGCCTGCGCCAGTTCTCCGACGCCCGCGCGCCCGAGGATCCGCGCTCCGGCGGCTGGTCCGACTATCCGTCGAACCTTGACTGGCGCCGTTTCCGCTGCGACCACCTCGCCGACCAGCTCCGCTGGATCCACGCCCAGGTCGACAGGCACCATCCCGGCGCTCTCACCCACTGCAATCCCCCCGGCCTGACCAACAACATGCCCGCCGCCGGCCGCGACATGTGGCGCCTCAAGCCCACCGTCCACTTCCTCGGCGCTTCGATGCACGCCGCCTGGAACTTCGGCATGTTCCCGCGCGAGGACTTCGGCCTCGCCTACGCCTACTGCTGCGACCTCATCCGCAGCGTCTCCGCCCCCGCCCCGTGGTGGGTCACCGAACTCCAGGCCGGCCCCACCGTCTTCACCGGCAACCGCCCCCTCAACCCCACCTCCGGCGAGATCGCCCGCTGGCTCTGGGATGGCCTCGGCAACGGCGCGCGCGGCATTGTCTACTGGCTCTGGCATCCCCGCACCGAGGGCAATGAAGCCGGCGAATGGGCCCTGGCCGGGCCCAGCGGCGAGCCCACCGAGCGCACCCGCGCCACCCGCGCCGTCGCTTCCGTCCTCAACAAGCACCAGGACTTCTTCCGCCTCGCCCAGCCCGTCCCCGCCCGCGCCGCCATCCTCTACGACCGCGACGCCCTCCTGCTCTACGCCGTCGACGGCTGGCGCCGCCCGACCGACGAGATCATGCATTCCCTCATGGGCTGCTACAAGGCGCTGCACCGTGCCCACCTCCCCGTCGACTTCATCGATACCACGGCCCTCGAGGCCGGCCAGGCCGCCCGTTACGCCGTCCTGTATCTGCCCTATTGCTACGCCCTCACGGGCCCCTCAGCCGCCGCCATCCGCGAATTCGTCCGCCACGGCGGCACCGTCTGGGCCGATGGACTCGTCTGCTGGAAGGACGAGCAGGGCACCACCATGCAGTTCCCTCCCGGCCCGCTCTCCGACGTCTTCGGCTTCACCGTCGAGGACATCCAGGCCGTCTGGGAGCCGTTTTCTCTGACCAACATGGGCGACAAGGCCGGCGAGCTCTGGCGCTGCCTGCTCCCGCAGGAAACCTCCGGCGCGACCCTGCGCGGCCCCGATGCCCGCCCCGTCGCCGTCCAGCGCCGCTTCGGCCAGGGTCGCGCGATCTACTACGCCACTGCCTTGACCTACGCCTGCCTGCACCGCGACGACCCGCGCGTCTTCAACTGGATCGCCGCGCCCGCCATCGAGGTCTCGCGCGATCTGCCCGTCCGTCTCGATGAACCCGGCGGCCGCGTCGCCTTCCACGCCCTCCAGGCCCCCGGCCGCTCCGCCGCGTTCCTCAACAATTGGGGCCCCGCCACCCGCGCCGTCGTCCACTTCCCGCCCTCGACTCGCGCCGTCGTGGACATCATCACCGCCGCCCCTGTCCCCGTCCGCTCGGCCGGCGCATTCTCCGAAGTGGTCGTCGACCTCCCGGAAGGCGCGACCGCCGTCCTGCTCGCCACAGCCTCGTGACAACAGGTGCTTCAAACAGGATTAGTACTAAACGTTCTTGACAGGCGCGAAAACTGGAGTAATCTGACCTTGGAACCCAGGCGCTGGCCGGTTCCAGTTGACCGTGTCGGGCAAGACGGCACAGTCAGAATTGGAGGTGGTTATCGAGCCTTGCAAGCCCGAGGGGCGGGTGTTCCAGCACTTGAGGCCATCGACAAGAAGAGCGTGAACGGCCGGATGAACAGCGCTTGAAATGCGCCGCGCTTCTGCGCGAGATGAAGGCGTGAACGCGATCTTCGGCGCTCTGTGGATGGAAGGCGCCCGCCCCCTCGCATTTCTGTCAGGAGTTCCGTAACCATCATCCGTCGCTGGCTGTTCAAAAGGGCAAAATGCAACGGCGAATGCCCTGCTCTCTCCCCCGCTGATCCGCATCGATCGCTCCTTCGCACCGTCTCGCCACTGGTGATTCCACCGCGCAAACAATGTCCAAAACACCGTGAATTCACCGTGCACTGTGACACACCGCAAATGATCGATAAGTCCTTTAGATCACCGTAGATACTCGGTGAAGCACGGTGCGCGCGCAAAAATGCGTGGTTCAATTCGCGTAACTCCTTTCATTGCAACAGTTCCACCGTGAAACACGGTGAACACGCAAAAACACGCGTGTTAATGTTGATAACTCCTTTGGTTGCCACAGATCCACCGTGACGCACGGTGCCGCATGTTAATGTGCGGTAAAACGCACGGTGAAATTTCAATAAGTCCTTTAATTGCCACAGATCCACCGTGACGCACGGTGCCCGCAAAAAACCGCTGTTTTTACGGTAAAAACACGGTGAAACACGGTGTTTTCACGGTAAAATCGCGCTCCGCGCACGGTGAATACCACGAACATTCCACCGCTGCGCCGCACGGTGAAACCACCGCCCGGCTCTCGAAAACGACGGCCGGTCGACCAGGTGGATTTCTTCCGAGCAGGCGATAACTCAATCTCGATCCGCGTCGACCGCTGCTCCGGTTTGGACGCTATGCGGTCAAGTGGCAGCAAGGGTGTGCGCGTGCGTTCCGGCGCCGTGCCATGTCATCGTCTCTCCCACCCATCGGCAATGGCGTTTCCCGGCCGCTTTATGCCGTGACCACGGCCGTGAGCGGAGCGGCGAACGCCTTTCGTTTCATGTATTTCACCGAACCATTCTTGTAATACGGATCCGTCCAGGCGGGCGTCGGATCGAGATAGTTGGGCTGATACTTGTCGGTCGTGCCTTCCGCCGCCAGCTTGTTTTCGATGTAACGGAAGCGGTAATGCTGCCACAGCCGCATAAACTCTCCCAAATAGATGTCCGCCACCCGCTTGTCGCCGCGAATCACCAGCATGTTCTCGTCGTTGTTCTTGGTGGAGGCGTCGCTGAAATTGGCCGAGCCAGTGACGACAATGGGATCCTCGCTTAGCGCGTTCACCAGCAGGTACTTAGTGTGCACATAGCGAACGTTCGTGGAGAGCGGGTTGAAAGTCTCCTTCTCCCAGCGGCTGGCAAGGTATTCTTTGAGCACATTCGAGTCCAGGTAGCCGCCGACTGCCACCTGGTTGTAGGCGTCGGCGCCGAGATCCTTCTGAGTCTTCTCGCTCAAGGTCTTATTCACGCCCCATTTGTCGAGGAAAATGTAGTTCAAATGTTGCTGTTTGCCCTGCAGGACCGCCAAGAAAACATTGTTCACGCCAAACGCAGCCGTAAAGCACATCAGTGATTTTGCGTGGCCCATCGCGCCGGCGTACCAGTCCAGCATCTTAAGGTCCGTGCGCGGGCTAAAGATACAAGTTGTGCCAGACGCGGGCGGGAAGCCCGCGATATCGGGATCCTCTGTATTGTTGTCCGACCGAATCTGTTTCTCCGCGGGGTCGGCCTGCAAGCGGGTCCAATAGTCGAGGTAGGCCTTGGCCACTTCCGGGTCGCGGACCACGTGACCGACATTCGACTGCCCGAAGATTCCCGATTCCGTGAAGTTGGTGGAACCGGTCCACACGGCCACTGGCTGAGCGCCCTTCAACAGGACGATGAACTTGTTGTGCGAAATATAGTTTCCGCTGTCGGTGCGCGGTGTGGAAACGCCGGTAAGACCGTACTTCTTCAATAGTCGCTTGACGGCGGCCACGCGCTTTTTGGACGCGCCTCCTGCCTTGGCGCCTGACGGAATGCGGGCGTCGTAAACGATCTGCACGTCCTGGCATTGCTTTTGCGCCTTTCCGAGAGCGGCGATGACTGGTTCGTAGGAGAACTCGTAGACAGCGGCGCGCAGGCCGAAGCCGCGCCGGCTGGCCTGGGCGACGAAAGCCAGCATGGCCTCTTCCAGTCCGCGCGAGAGCCACTTAAATGCCGCCACTTGTTCCGCGCCTTGCAGTTTGTCGGGACTCACGTTGTGAAACTCGCGAGCATACGCCTGGCTGCCGACGACTCCGCGGTTGAAATACACGGAATGCACGTCGTCGGCCTCCTTTTCAGTTGCGACTTTTACTTCGACGGCCGGCCCATACGTCAGATTCTTGGGCTGGCCGTAGACCGGTACAACCTTGTAGATGTACTGGTGATCCGGCTTCGCAGTGAAGTCGCTCCATACAAAATCCTGCACCGGGTGTTCCTGAGTGGAGACCAGCGAACCCGAGGGCGGATTCTCAAAGGTCTCCTCGAACGTACGGAATCCCTTAAGCCAATACTGCTCGTTTTCGGTCTCGTCAGCGCGGTGCACGGCAAAGCCGAGCAGGCCTTTCCGGGCCGCGTCCGTCGCGTCGAATCCCATCAACACAACGTAAGTACCGGCCACGAATCGCGCGCTAACGCCTTGATTCTGCCCTGAATAGCGCATGTTATCCTCCCCTATCGCGACGATCCGCGGTTATTGCGAATCGCCATTGCCGTAGATTTGCCAGTTTTGGTCCGGAACGCGATCAATTGATCGCGTAGACCGTGAGTCAACCAGAGTCATAGCAGCTTATTCTAAGACGAAACCGGTCGATTTGATATATCAGGCTAGAAATACTTGCAGATAATCAGGCGATGAAACGGCTGGAATGCGGCGAATCAGGTTCGCGCCGGTCTCCTCACACCGAGCGCTCAGCCCCATCAATCGAAACTCCTGGGGCGAAGGGGCGAAGGGGCGAAGGGGCGAAGCGAAGAGCGAAGGGGTCAGCCTGACACGAGCAATTGGCTGTCTTGGCCAAGGTGGCAGACGGTGGAGTGAACCCCAAAACTGAGACAATCCCGAAAGTGACAGTTCTCAGCGAATGGAGGTCACTGTCATGGGGAAAGGCAAGGGGATCAAGCACCGGCCGCACAGCGCCGAGCTGAAATTGG
>JBEKHU010000043.1:0-10469 GCA_050012115.1 Bryobacteraceae bacterium
TGCAAGATGCCGCCGTGGCGGCGGTACTCGGTCTCCTGCGGCGGGTCGATTCGTATGGCGACTTCGAAGCGCTTCTCGGCTCCGTCGTCGGTGACAGTTCGTACCCGAGCCCGCCTAGAGCCTGCCAGGGCTGTCGCGATCCCTTCGATGGAAAAGACTTCCGCGCCAGTCAATCCCAGCGTCTTCGGATTTTCGCCGCTGAAAAACTCCAGCGGCAGAACACCCATGCCGACCAGGTTCGAGCGGTGGATGCGCTCGAAGCTCTCCGCGATCACCGCGCGCACACCGAGTAGGCGAACGCCTTTGGCCGCCCAATCGCGCGAAGAGCCCGAGCCGTACTCTTTCCCGGCTAGAATCAGCAGGTGGCGCGCCTTCCTGCTGGTAGCGCGTCGCTGCGTCGTAGATCGGCATCCTTTCGCCGCTCGGGAGATGAATTGTCCAACCACCCTCCGTCCCCGGAAGGCCAAGGCAGAGGAGAGGAAGGTATCCGAGTAGATCTCGACAAGCCCCCGGGAGATTACAAGGTCCTGCTCCGCCTGTGCGTCGGTCGACCAAGGAGCGTTCCGCCTCCAGTCTGTGATGTTGGCGCGCGGGATCATTCCTCCACCTCAAGATGCTCATTCACCAGGAGCCGCCAACGGTCATTTTTGGTCGCGCGCGCAGCATCACGGTCTGGCCGGAGCAGGATCGTGCGCGGCTTCTGATTGGTGATCCACTCCGCCAGGCGTTCAACCTTGTCGCTCGCGCCCCCGCACTCCAGAAGCAAACCAACCCGTTGCACTGCCGCGAGTTCCGCCTCAGTTCCTGCGGCTTCCACCAGCCGTTGCGGATCCATCTTTTCCGCCAATTCTGCGAGCACAGTGAGGATGTTTCCTAATCCGCCGGCGGCGAGCGGGTAGCGCACAAGATCGAAGGCCGTTGCCTCAGGAGTCGAAACTAGCATTTTGCCGGTCTCGACCTTCATCGCGATCGTCGGAGTCAGGGCTTGACGCCGCTTGTAGAAGAAGTGCAGTTGGGTTCTTCCCCCGATCGCTGGCCGCAGTGCCCGGTCGGTGATCACCTGGAACTCCTGGGCCTGTTGGTGGGCCGCGCCATGCAGGGCCGCCGCGGAAAGCAACCCAACGTAATACGGCCGGCCGTGAAATCGCATCAGCGCGTCGATGTACCAGGCCGGTGGCGGCGCGCCTGCCGAGCGGTACTCCAACGGAACGATCACAAAGAAACCGCGGCGCGGCATGACCAGCCGAGTCTGCTTCTGCAGGCGCAAGGCAGCCTGCCGTAGGGCGACTCCCGAGACTCCACACGCCTTGGCGGCCTCGTCCCGAGTAAAGGTGTAGCGCCCAGCCTCCTGAAGCTTGTCCACAAACTGGTTTAGTGGCACCGCCCGCAGTCCATGCAGTTTGGTTCGCACAACAAACTACTATACGCTACTTTTCGAGAATTACACCGCAGTATGGTGCCGCATAGATCACTAATGAAGAGGTGATTGGAGTACGCGTTCTCAGGTGACCGGATTGCAGCCCGTGTCCAATTCAGGGGCTCATGACGCGGAGAAAGTTAGAGGAGGGATGAGGGTGGGGAGCCAAAGCCATGTGACCCCACTTGGCGCGGCGCTCAGTCCTCATCCGGGGGACCGGGATCCTGGACGTGGGCCGCGGTCTCAGCCAAAACATGCGACGCCTGGCGGCTCGCGCTTTCGCTTCTGATCGGTACGGTTCTGGCGGTGGTGCACCCTGCGGCGCAGCGTGGATTTACCGTGAAAACGCCGTGCGCGCACGGTAAAGACACGGCGATTTCACGGTGATGGCGCGGTGGATTTGCGGTGTTTTCACGGTCCGGGCACGGTGAAAGAACAGCGGAAGCAGAGGGCGGAAGGGGCAGCAGCAGGTCTAAAAACGGACCAGGCTGGCGAGCAGGCCGGCGGCCGCACCGCCCAGGACCAGCCAGGTGGCGTTGAGGCGGAAACGGAACAGGCACAACGCGCAGACGAGGCCGAGCAGCAAGGGGAACCAGCCGGTCAATGCCGAGCGGCCGAGCTCCAGAGTGACGGCAGCCATGAGGCCCAGCGAGGCGGCGTTGACGCCGTCGAGGAACGCGCCAGCCAGCGCCGAGCGGCGCAAGCGCGGCAGCAGCAGCCCGCTCAAGGCCACGAAAACAAAGGCCGGCAGAAAGATCCCGGCCGTGGCAACCGCCGCGCCGGGAGCGCCGGCGAGCACGTATCCGATGAAGGTCGCCGTGGTGAATACCGGGCCGGGCGTGACCTGGCCGACGGCGATGGCGTCGAGCAACTGGGACTCGGTGAGCCAGTGGAAGCGCTGGACGAGGTCGGCGCGCAGGAACGCGAGAAGGACGTAGCCGCTGCCGAACAGCACCGCGCCGGCCTTGAGGAAAACCAAGAACAGCGGCAGCAGGGCGGCGGCGCCGGCGGCGGTTCCGGCGGTGGCGCCCGCGCCTAGCAGCGGCGGGAGGAAGGCGGCGAGCCGGCGCGGTGAGGACGCGGGGCGCAGGGTGAAGGCGCGCCAGAGCGCAAGCAGCGCGCCGCAGGCAAACAGCAGCGCGAGTTCATTCACACCCAACAGGCTGAGCGCGACGGTGGCGGCGGCGGCCAGGGCCAGGGCGGGCGTCTTCAGGGCGCTGTGGGCGAGCCCGTAGAGAGCCTGGGCGACGATGGCGACGACGACGGGCTTGACGCCATACAGCAGTCCGGCGGCTTGGGGCAGAGCGCCGAAGCGCACGTAGGCCCAAGCGGCGGCGGTGACGATCAGGGTGGCCGGCACGATGAAGCACAGGCCCGCGACCAGCAGGCCGGGCCAGCCGGCGCGGTGGTGGCCGATGTGAATGGCCATCTCGGTGGAGTTCGGGCCGGGGATCAGGTTGACGGCGCCGATCAGGTCCACGAACTCGGGTTCGGTGAGCCAGCCGCGGCGCGTCACCACCTCGTCGCGCATCATGGCGGTGTGCGCGGCCGGGCCGCCGAAGGTGGTGGCGCCGAGGCGCAGGAAGAGCCGGGCCAACTCCTTCAGGCGGGCCGGTGTTTCAGGCGTGTTGCGATGGTTGCCAGACGGGTCGAGAGACAATCTCTTCCATTGAACACCATCCGGCGCGCCAGGCCGGCAGTAGAAGAGGCATTTCCATTTCTGTCGATCGGGGGCGGCGTGCGGGACTGCGGAGGCCCGTTCGCGGGTCCGTCTTCCGCTCACGGGAGGACCCGGCTGCCCGGCTCCGAAACAACCTCCATTTCGCCGCTGAGCGGCTCTCGTTGCAAAACGACAATTCGGATAGGGTATTACCGCTTTTCGACTAAGAATCAATCCCTTGCGGACGAAATAACGGCAAGCCCTATCCGTGTGTTGCCCCTGCGGCCACAGCGCGTGGCCACGGACCCGGCGGGGCGGCAGCAAGCGCTTCAACGTGGCCGGAGCGCCTTCTCGCGAATAAGCCGAGGAGCACAATGCCGGAGGCCAGCGACAGCAGAGATGCCGGCTCGGGAGCCTGCACCAACACGGTGAACGAGCCGCGATAGGAGTTGAAAAGACCCGGCGCGTTGTTGAAGGCGCCTACGTACTTTCCTATGCCAGGAATACCCGAGTCATCCGAGCCCGCTCCCGGCTTTAACAGGTCGAACGCAATGAGCGTGATCGAATAGCCGTCATCCTGCATGAACGACAACGTTCCGGCGCCGGGGATGGGAGTGTAGGGATAGCCGCTGGTGAGCGGAGCGGTCTTGGAGTTGCCATCCGGCGAAACCGCGCCAGACGAGTTCTCCGCATTGAAGCCCGATATGCCAGGCGTCGAACTGCCATCGATGAACAGATTCAGGCCGGCGTAGCTTTGGGCGGTCAGGCCGGGAGCGGCGAAGATGTAATACGTAGAGGTGCCCGGATTGAGCGGGATATCGATGGATGCTCCGCCGCCGTTCCCGCCGTTGACCCAGTTAAAGCCGCTGTCCTGCAGGTACAGGTTGTAAGTCAGATCGCCGCCGACGGTGTTCCAAACACCGGTGGTCGCGACACCCAAGGCCGTGCTCATGCCGCCTTGGCTATTAGTTCCGAAAAGCGTGGCTCCGGTGATGGTGACGGCCGCCGCACGCGCTATCGCGTTTGCCGTCAGCACGCAGGCCACTGCGCACAGCAAGATTCTCCTCATCCTCTTCCTTCCAGGGTTATGTACTGCCCCACCAGGAGTTTAAGAGCCTGAAATCCTATTGTCAACGTGGCCAAAAGATCGGTCTTTTGAAGAAGCTGCAGGTCCTTCGTGGCGTAACGCAGATTCTCCGGGCGACTAACGAAGAGCTGCTGTATCCGGACCTTTTGGCAGACATTCCGTTGTAGGAAACCGGAGCCCGCCCGATGCGTACGGCCCGGCGGGGAACCGCCTCCGCGAGGCGCGGATCTGCTGGGAGGGCGGTTAGGTTTACAATCGAAGACGGCCAGGAAGGCAACAATCCCGGATCATGGTCAATTCTCAACCCGATGCTCCCCTTCAAGCGAAGGACTATTCCCGCTGGGCGCGCGAGGTCCGCAAAGACCGGATTCCCGCCCGCATGGAGGAACACCTCAAAGGGGTAGAGGAGTTCTTCGACCACTCCGCTGCGAGCGTGGAGACCTGGCGGCGCCGCAATGCGGGGTACCACCGCACGATCGCTTCGCTGGCCCGGTTTTACATTCCAGCAGGAGCGCGGGTCCTCGAAATCGGAAGCGGCACCGGCGACCTGCTGGCGGCTACGGAACCGCGCCGCGGCATAGGTATTGATATTTCGACCGAGATGGTTCGCCTGGCAAGTTCCAAGCACCCGAATCTGGAATTCCACCGCATGGCCGCGGAACACGTGGACCTCGGGGGCGAGAGATTCGATTACATCATTCTCTCGGACCTGGTCGGCTTTCTATACGACATCCACCTGGTATTTGAGCGTCTCAGGTCCGTCTCTCACGCTCAAACACGAATCATCATCCACTGGTACAGCCTGGTGTGGCAGCCGGTGCTGTCTCTGGCTGAGAAACTCGGACTGAAGTACCCGCAGCCAATCCTGAACTGGACGACGAAGGACGACCTCGCCAATTTGCTGTATCTGGCCGATTTCGAAGTGGTGCGGAGCCGTCCGCATGTTCTGCTCCCCAAGCATGTTCCGCTGGTTTCCGGATTCGCCAACCGCTTCCTGGCGCCGTTGCCGATCATCCGTTGGGCGGCATTGACGAATTGGGTCGTCGCGCGTCCGGTGCGCCTGGGCGATGAGCGCCCGGTCCCATCCGTCTCCGTGATTTGCCCGTGCCGCAATGAGGCGGGCAACATCCAGCAGATCGCCGATCGGTTGCCGGCGATGGGCGCGCACACGGAACTGATCTTTGTCGAGGGTCATTCGACGGACAATACGCTCCAGGAATGCCGGCGAGTGGCTGCGGAGAAGAACGACAAGGATATATGCGTTCTCGCCCAGGAAGGCCGGGGCAAGGGAGACGCGGTCCGGCTCGGCTTCGCAAAGGCTAGCGGCGATATTCTCGTGATTCTCGATGCCGATCTCAGCGTCGCTCCCGAAGATCTAGTGGATTTCTATGAAGCGGTGGCGACCCAAAAGGGCGATTTCATTAACGGCTGCCGCCTGGTGTACGCGATGGATCCCCAGGCGATGCGGTTTTTGAACTTATTGGGAAACAAGTTCTTTGCCTGGCTCTTGAGCAAGCTCATAGGCCAACCGATCAAGGACAGTCTGTGCGGAACAAAGGTCCTTTGGCGGGGGGCATATTCTGAAATCGCCGCGGGCCGGCCGTATTTTGGGGAGTTCGATCCATTTGGGGACTTTGACCTGCTGTTCGGGGCGGCCAAACTCAACCTCAAGATCACTGAGGTTCCCATACGGTACCGGCAGCGGACCTACGGTTCCACGAACATCAACCGGTTTGCCGACGGTATACTGTTGCTGCGGATGTGTGCCAAGGCCGCCGCGAAACTCTTTTTCGTGAGATAGGTGCCCAGCCGACGCGGGGAATGGCACGCTGTCGGCGCAGATAGCTTGCCAAGGGCCATGATCACCGGGCCCGCGGCGCGGCAGGGCGGGGTTCGCGGGCGTTGGCAGGGAGGCTGACCGGACCGCGCCGTACGGAATCAGGCCAAGGGCGTGTTGATTCCACGGATGGGGCTTACTATATTGGTTCTTGGGTCTGCGCATTTCTGCATTTCCGATCTGTAGGTCTGGAATGGGGCGACCCACCCCGTTCCAAGAAATAACCCCACTCATATAGGGAGGATGTAATCGATGCTTCGTACAGAGGCCGGGCCCACGATCCAACGCGCGGCTACGGCAAAAGATGGCAGGCGCCCGAACTGGACGGTCCGGGCGGGGATAGCTTCGCTTGTGCTGGCACTGCTGTTGACGGCGGGAACGCTGCCGGCGATGGCGCAACCGGCTGAACACCACGGCGGCGAGGCGAACCTCGTGCTGCCGAATCTCGACCAGGTGACATTCCTGGGAGGCGTGGGCGGCCGGACGCTGCTGCTAGTCGGCATCGGCGTGTGCGTGCTGGGCCTGCTGTTTGGCCTGATCATCTATTCGCGGCTGGAGAAGATGCCGGTCCACCAGTCGATGAAAGACGTGTCGGAACTGATCTACGCGACCTGTAAAGCATACCTGAGGACGCAGGGCAAGTTCCTGCTGCTGCTGGAGTGCTTTATCGGCGTGATCATCATTTTGTACTTCGGCCTGCTGCAAGGGTTTGAAGCCTACAAGGTGGCGATCATCGTGTTCTTCAGCCTGGTGGGGATCAGCGGCAGCTTTTTCGTAGCCACGTTCGGCATGCGGGTGAACACGTTCGCCAACTCGCGGACGTCGTTCGCGGCGCTGACGGGCAAGGCGTACCCGTGCTACGCGATCCCGCTGCAATCGGGGATGAGCATCGGGATGATGCTGATCTCGGTGGAGCTGGTGATCATGCTGGCGATCCTGCTGTTCATTCCGGGCAACCTGGCGGGTCCGTGCTTCATCGGCTTCGCGATCGGCGAGAGCCTGGGCGCGGCGGCGTTGAGGGTGGCGGGCGGCATTTTCACGAAGATCGCCGACATCGGGGCGGACCTGATGAAGATCGTGTTCAAAATCAAGGAAGACGACGCGCGCAACCCGGGCGTGATCGCCGATTGCGTGGGCGACAACGCGGGCGACTCAGTGGGGCCGACGGCGGACGGATTCGAGACCTACGGCGTGACGGGCGTGGCGCTGATCACCTTCATTCTGCTGGCGATTAACCGGCAGTCGGCGGGCGAGAACTTCGGCGTGATCCAGGTCCAACTACTGGTGTGGATCTTCGTCATGCGCGTAATGATGGTCATCACTTCGGCGCTGAGCTACTTCATCAACGGCGCGGTGGCGGCGGCGAAGTACAAGCATGCGGCGAAGATGAACTTCGAGGCGCCGCTGACGACGCTGATCTGGCTGACCTCGTTTCTATCGATCGCGGCGACCTACGCGGTCAGCGCGCTGCTCATCCCGAGCCTGGGCGACGGTTCGCTGTGGTGGAAACTTTCGACGGTAATCACGTGCGGCACGCTGGCCGGCGCGGTGATCCCGGAGTTCGTCAAGGTGTTCACCTCCACGAACTCGGGTCATGTGAAGGAAGTCGTGGCGGCGGCCAAGGAAGGCGGCGCATCGCTCAACATCCTGTCCGGCTTCGTTGCGGGCAATTTCAGCGCCTACTGGCTGGGCTTCGCGATTCTAGGCCTGATGGCGATCGCGTTCGGCGTGAGCACGATGGGCCTGGGCGGCATCATGCTGGCCCCGTCGGTGTTCGCCTTCGGCCTGGTGGCGTTCGGGTTCCTGGGCATGGGTCCGGTGACGATCGCCGTGGATAGCTACGGTCCGGTCACGGACAACGCGCAGTCGGTGTATGAACTGTCGACGATCGAAGAGCTTCCGGGCATCGCCGCGGAGATCGAAAAGGACTACGGTTTCAAGCCGGATTTCGAAAAGGCCAAGGAGAACCTGGAAGAGAACGACGGCGCGGGCAACACGTTCAAGGCGACGGCCAAGCCGGTGCTGATCGGCACGGCGGTGGTCGGGGCCACGACGATGATCTTCTCGATCATCCTGGCTCTGACCAACGGCCTCGACGAGAAGCTCACAGGCAAGATCTCGATCCTCAATCCGCCGTTCCTGCTGGGGCTGATCGCCGGCGGCGCGGTGATCTACTGGTTCACCGGCGCGGCGACGCAGGCGGTCTCGACGGGGGCCTACCGCGCGGTGGAGTTCATCAAGCGCAACATCAAGCTAGAATCGACCGAAAAGGCGAGCGTCGCGGACTCGACCAAGGTGGTCGAGATCTGCACCAAGTACGCGCAGAAGGGCATGTTCAACATCTTCCTGGTGGTGTTCTTCACGACGCTGGCGTTCGCGTTTCTGGAGCCGTTTTATTTCATCGGCTACCTGATCGCGATCGCGCTGTTCGGCCTGTTCCAGGCCATTTTCATGGCCAACGCCGGCGCGGCGTGGGACAACGCCAAAAAGATCGTGGAAACTCAATTGAAGATGAAGGGCACGGAGCTGCACGCGGCGTGCGTGGTCGGCGACACGGTCGGCGATCCGTTCAAAGACACGTCGTCGGTGGCGATGAACCCGATCATCAAATTCACCACGCTGTTCGGCCTGCTGGCGGTGGAGCTGGGTGTTTCCTTGCGCAATCAGGGCCACGGCGTTCTGACCCTCGTCCTGGCGGTGGTCTTCTTCCTGGTTTCGGTTTACTTCGTCCGCCGCAGCTTTTACGGCATGCGGATCGAGAGCAAGTAAGCGAGATTCAGGTAGTTCAGCTAATAGGGGCGGGCCCTCGCGGGCCCGCCTTTTTTAGTTGCGCATGGAGGAGAAGATCCGTCGAAGGGGAGAATTCGCTTGAACAGAACCTCCGATTCTGCTTAAAATCAAACCCACGGGGGTTTTGTGGAACTGGGAGATCCTGTTCGTTCCGTGCTCGATCAAAAGGGCTGGGGCGCGTTATCGGTCACACCGGACCAGACGGTCCTCGAGGCCATCGAGAAGATGGCGAAGGAGGGCGTCGGGGCGCTGGTGGTGGTGGTAGGCGAAGCGCTGGCGGGCGTGTTTTCGGAGCGGGATTACGCGCGCAAGGTCATCCTGGAAGGCCGGAGCTCGCGCGACGCGCTGGTGCGGGACATCATGACCGCGGACGTGATCACGGTCACGCCGGACGAGACGGTCGACCAGTGCATGCACCTGATGACGGAGCATCGCATCCGCCATCTTCCGGTGATGGTCGGCACGCGCGTGGCGGCGATGATTTCGCAGGGTGACCTGGTCAAATGGATCATCAGCCGCCAGAGCGAAACGATCGCGCACCTGCAGCACTACATTTCGGGCGGCTACCTGCGTTGAACCGCCGGCGGCGCCGGGGCAGGGACAGGGGATTCAGAAGTCCGAGCGGCGTCCGAAGGTCCAGAACTTGCGGCCGGGCGGCAGAGGAGGGGCGGCGGAGCGGCGCCCGAATGAGAACAGAAACGGCAGGGACGGACGTTTCGCGGGCGGCGTTCCGGCGCCGGGGTCGGCGCCGTATTTGTGGTCCAGACGCAACAGAATCAGCCCCAGAATGAGCGCGAGTGCCGGGTCCGTCGTTTCCGCGGTTCTTCCGGGAAGAAACATCTGGGCTGCCTCGAGGGACCCCAAGAGGACGGAGACGAGAACGGCGGAGCCTGGAATCCCGATCCCGGCGCGGGCGATGGCCCAGACCGCCGTGCCATACACCGCGGCCTTGCGGAAGAGAATCAGCAGCGCGGAGGTCCACTGGATGTCGAGCAGAGCGGCGAAGGGGACCCATTCGAAGCCGCTGGTACGGTTGACGAAATGCCAGGGGCGGAGCCCGTCGACGACAAGGCCCGAGGCGAGCAGAAGAGCGATCGCACCTGCGCTCAGCCGTCGGCTCACAGGGGCGGCGAACCAGCAGCAGATCGCGGCGGCCGCCCCCACGAATTCGAAGGGCTGAGGATGTTGGCCGGGGATCAGGAAGCGGAACGGCAGGGCCAGTCCGCAGGCCAGCAGCAATGCCGGCGCCCGCCGGCGCCCGGCAATACCGGCCGCCAGCGCCCCGATGCCGATCCACAGGACCAGAGCCACAAAAGTCAGGCCGGGATCGGGAGCAGGCGAGGCGAGGAATGCACGCAGCTTCAACAGAGTCTGGAAACCGGCCCAATCGCCGGGGCTGAACAGGGCGGCGGTCCAGACAATGGCCAGAAAGAAAGCGGACGAAGGGCGCGCCAGTCCCAAGCCGGCCAGGGCGTCGAAGGCGTGTCGCGCCCGGGCGGCAAAGGCGATGCCGAGGAGGCCGCCGGCGGCGGCGCTGAGTGTGTTGCCGAGCAGGTCGACGAGGCTGGGCATGCGCGGCGGGAAGTAGTACTGCAGGAGTTCCATGCACAGCGAAAGCGCGGCGCCGGCGAGGGCCGCCCTCAAGCAGCGCAGCCAGGCCGGGCGGTCGGGGCGTTCA
>JBEKHU010000044.1:0-10398 GCA_050012115.1 Bryobacteraceae bacterium
AGCGACGGCAATTACCTGATCTGCGAAGCACTGGTTGGACAGGGACCGATTCAAGGACTACAGAGACTGTGGGTGGAAGGGATCGAGTTACCGTTGGGCGTTCCAGGCGTCGACATGTCTGCGACGGGTTGGTTCGACGTGTTGACGACGGGCGACCGGAATGGGGCATTCGATCCGAATTTCAACGACAGCCAAGGGAATCCGATCAGTGATCCGCATGGGAGCCTGGCGGTAGTCAGCGTGCACGTGCCATCGAGCATGGTGAGTTCCAACAGGCTGCCAACGATTGAGGTGCTCGCTCAAGGACTGTTGTTGGACCGCTACGACAGCCAGGGCCAGCATCTGGACCGATTCTTCACCAACAATCCGGTGTGGGCGCTGCTCGATCTGCTGAAGCGGTGCGGGTGGCAGGACAACGACATCGACATTGGCAGTTTCGGGAATGCGGCGGCGATGCTGGAACAGCTCGTGCCGGTAACGGACGCGAACGGGAACGCGATTCAAGAGCCGGTTGCAGCATTCAACTATGCGTTGCTAGACCGCAAGCCCGCGATCGATGTGCTGCGAGGGTTGCGGCAGGGCGCGGAACTGCTGATCCGGCTGAATGAGAATGGTCAGATCAGCGTGATGGTGGAGGAGACCATCGCGGCACAACAACCGGCGCAGCTTGAGCACTCGAACGCAACGTCCCCCTTGGATGGCGGCTGGCCGTCGTTTGAGGCGAATGACGGCTCGACCGGTGACTGCACGATCCTGGCTGGAACGGACGGCGACATCGCGCTGAGTCTGTTCTGCGAGCCAACCAGTACAACGCCAAACCGCCTTAGCGTCGAACTGCAGGACTCGCGCAACGATTATCTGAACGGGAGTCTATCGCTGGTTGACGCAGACGACGTGGCACGGGCCGGGAGCGAGGTGCCGGGCATCTTCAGAGGTCTGGGGATTCCGAGCCTTACGCAAGCGGAGCGAGTCTTGTCGAAGGAGCTTGCGCGGAGAATCGACGGTAATCTGTTCGCGGAATTCTCCACCACCGTCAAGGGACTGGGGATGCAGCCGGGCGACATCATCGCCATAACAAGCAGCGATTATGATCTGACGCGCGCGCCGTTTCGAGTGCTGCGGCTGAGCCTGGGTCTGAACTGCGAAACGATCGCGGTGGTCGCGCAGACTCACGACGACGGCTGGTATGGTCCAGGAACGGCGACCAGCGGCAGTTCGACGGGGTGGCCATCGACGGTCGATTCGGGCACGCCGTTTCCGATTGCCGGATTCACGTACGACGAAAGCGCCGGTCCGGCCCTGTCCATCCAGGAACAAACTGAACCGCAAGCAGACGGCGGGGCGAGTGAGCTGCTGTCAGTTCAATTCCGACCGCCGCGCCAGCAAGTTGCGTCATTGCCTTCCCCCAAGATCCAACAGGCTGCGGTGATTGCGAGCGGCGGCCAACTCCAGCCCGGCAGGAAGGCTCTGCACTACGCAGTAACGGCGGTGGACAGTAATGGCGAAGAGTCCAGGGTTTCCCAGATGATTCAGATCGTGACGGGGGCAGTCGAGACGGCCTTTGGAGTGACACTGAATGGCCTGGAAGCGCCGGAGGGCGCGGCGGGGATGCGCGTGTATCGAGGCCACAGCGCGTACGATCTGCTCTATCTGTGTGACATCGACGCGAGCCTGAACACATGGACGGACACGGGCGACAGCGTTTCGCCGATGCGGCCGCCCGATCCGCGATACAGCCACGCGGACTTCTATTGGCGGACGGAACTCACGGCGCCTTTGGAGGTAGCGAGTTTATCCGGAACCACACTCACTGCAGCCGGTGCGAACTTTGAGAACAATCAATTGGCTGGCAAAGCGCTGGTCGTCGTATCAGGCGACGCGATTGGCTGGCAAACCACTGTCGCGACCAATACGAGCACAGAAATCAACGCGGGCGATCCGTTTCCCGACGGACTGGGAGCAGGCGACTTGGTGGTGATCGCCGACGCCAGTTGGCGCCTGGCCGGCAGGAGCTACTCAGACCAGATTACCTGGGAGGTTCCGAACCGAGCGTTGCTGGCGATTCAGATCATCGGCCGGGCAAGCACGGCAAGTGGCGCGGAAGCTCCGATCGAACAATCTTATCTGTACCGGTACACGATCATGGGAGGAGCTGGGAGCCTCTTGGACAGTCGGTTGCCGCCAGTCGCTTCACTGGACATCGAGGCCCCGGCAGATGGTTCGCTGCTGTTGCGGAACATCACAACGCAGACTCTGACCGGCACAACAACAGTGGCGGCGGCGGTTCTGGTCACCTACTCCGTGGATGAAACGGAGGTCCCTGTGACATTCGCACTGCCGGGGGCGCTTGGGCCGAACGACATGACACTGCCGGTGCAGCAGGGTCTGGCTTTGGCACAGAACACCTACCTCGAGGTGGAGACGGAGATTATCCGAATCGATACGCCGACTGAGGATGGCTCTGCGTATAGCATCGAGCGGGACGTCGCCGGAACGATTGCGGCAGGCCATGCAAGTGGAGTGGCAGTTACTGTTCTCGAAAGGAATTTGCAGGTGGTTCCACTCGGAGCAGGATTCTTCTCCAATCCGACCCATACGGATTTCCAGTACAGGCTCCTGTTCCCCAACCGGCGGGTCGTTGGTTCGGAGTTCTACCTGGAAAACGCGAGGGGGACCGGCCCGGGCCTAGACACCAGCTACTTACAGAATGGACAAAATGGGTTGCGGACGTTCGAGGGAGGCACAATCGTGTTGCAGACCACGGGTGTTCTCTCGATCGAGCGGGACGCTGCCAACTCGATTATCCTCGACCGCACAAGGGTAGTGCGAGACGTGCAGGCGTTCGTCGATTCCGCTCCCTCCGGAGGCGATGTCACGATTGTACTGCATGCTGATGGTCAGCCAATCGCGACCTTGGTCGTCGCGGATGGCAGTGTGCAGGCGAACCCTTTCATTCCGGCCGCCACGCTGCGGCTTGCAGAAGGCGTGAAACTGAACTACGACATATCCACCGTCCCCCAGGCCGCCAATACCTTCGCCGGTCAAAACCTCTCCGTGCAGATCAGGACCTAAGCCCGAAGCGCCAAGCAGGGCGAACTAGCGCGGCATAGGCTATTCTGCGAGTAGGGGAATTGTTTGAAGTGCGCAGTCCTTGTTTTACTCGCACCAGTTTCCGCATTCCTGTTCTGGGCTCTCCCTTCGGCCAGAACTGCGGAGAAGACAAAACGCCCGGGCTTCGTTAACGTATCCCCGCAGTCGAGAATCTCCTACAAATCGAACAACGACCTGACGGGCCGGAAGTACTTCCCGCAGCCAATGTGTGGGGGAGTGGCGATTTTCGACTTCGACAACGATGGCAGACTGGACATATTCTTCACAAACGGCGCGAAGTTCCCCGAGATGAAGAAGGTGGATCCCTCGTTCTACAACTGTCTGCTCCATCAGAAGCCCGACGGAACGTTCGAAGACGTCACCGCAAAAGCCGGTCTGACCGGAGCGGACCTCGACTATAACTTCGGCGTCGCGGTGGGAGACTACGACAACGACGGCTACGAAGATCTCTTCATCTGCAGTGCGGGCAGAAATGTTCTCTACCACAACAATGGAGATGGGACATTTACCGACGTCACGGCGGAATCGGGCATCGGTGGCAAGCCGGACAAGACGCTAAGCGTGGTCGCGGCGTGGTTCGATTACGACAATGACGGCCTGCTCGACCTTGTAGTCTCGAACTACACCTATTGGACCCCTCAGCTCGACATCCATTGTTCGATGGGCAGCAAAGATTACTATTGCGATCCACGCCGCTACCCGAGTGTCCCGCACCGGTTGTACCACAACCTGGGCCATGGCAAGTTCGAGGATGTGACCGAGAAGTCGGGCTTCGCCAAGGCGCCTGGAAAGGGCATGGGTATTTCGATCGCCGACTTCAACGACGACGGCTGGCCGGACGTTTTCATCGCGAACGACACCGAACCCAATTCCCTTTTCATCAACCAGAAAAACGGGACCTTTGAAGAGGTGGGGCTGCAGATGGGCGTCGCTTACAACGATAACGCGCAGACAGGTTCATCGATGGGATGCGACGCCAAGGACTTCAACAACGACGGTAAGGTCGACATCTTCTACAACAACTTGATGGGCCAGATCTGGGCGCTGCTGCGAAACCGAGGCGATCTGTTCGAATACTACTCTTACGAGTCGAGAATCAAGAGACTGAGCGCCTCCTTTTCAGGTTGGAGCCCCGGCTTCATTGACTACAACAATGACGGCTGGAAAGACATCTACTCGGCCAACGGGGACGTCGACGACGTCAACGAGGGGTCGCGCCACCACGATACGATGTTTGAAAACGTCGATGGCAAGACGTTCATCGACGTCTCAGATCAGTTGGGCCCTGAGTTCCAGAAAAGGGGATTCCAGCGCGGCTCCGCATTCGGCGACCTTAACAACGATGGCTCCCTCGATATCGTCGTGACGTCGCTCAACGAATCTCCGCGGATTCTGATGAACACGGCGGACAGTGGCAACCATTGGATCGTACTCGCTCTGACCGGTCACAAGAGCGCGCGCGACGCCATCGGCGCCAAGGTGAAGCTTACGACAGCTTCTGGCCGCACGTTGTACAACCACGTCGCAATCAGCGTGGGGTTCATGTCTTCCAGTGACAAGCGAGTCCACTTCGGACTGGGTCAGGAGACGAAGATCAGCTCGATCGAAATTCGCTGGCCGAGCGGCATTCAACAGGTCCTGAAGAACGTCAAGGCCGACCAGTTCCTGAAAATCGACGAGCCCGCGGTGAAACAGTAACCCGCCTCGCGAACAGACCCGAGTCACAGCTCACGTCCAGAATGAACGTCTGCATAACGCTGGCGCTTCCATCAGGGTCCCACGCGACTCCGAGCCTCTTTGGAGCACTCTTCTATGGACTCTCGACTGTTCGCGCGGCCGGTCTGTGAGCCGCCGGCTCCTGCCGGGGCGGCGCGTCCACGAGCGTTTCCCTCAACAATTCCGCCAGCGGCGCAACAAAGGCCATGTGCCCGTTGCCCTCCTCGAACTGATGGCTCAACTCCACTCGCCCGACCTCGTCCATAGGTACTGAAATCGTCCAAGCGTTGCGGCATGCGGCGCAGGGGCTTTCACCAGCTGTCTTCCGGGCGCACTCAGCCGTCACGCACCTCTCCAAGCAAATACCATGGGTCTCTATCCGAATGCGGCAGAACCCCAGCTCCTCGCAGATCGCCTGCAGCAACTCCCACCGCTCCTGCGGGTCGCGTGTCTCCGCAAGCCGCGCTCGTGCGCCCCGCAGCGCCAAGTCCATGTTCAGCGTACGTCGAAACGAATTCTGAAACAGCATTCGCCCAGCTGCGTGGAACTCGACATATCCCAAGCCCTGAATCCCGATCCATGAGACTATGCAAAACAGTACTAACACGACGCCGGCAAACTGATTGCCGCGCGCACTTCCGATCAGTGACAGGATGGCGTACACACATGAAACGGCGTACAAGAGCAGCACCGCCCGCCTCGGAGTCAGTCCGCGCTCCAGCAGCTTGTGGTGAATGTGGCCGCGGTCAGCGCCGAAAAGCGGCTGCATTCTCAGAAAACGCCGGATGATCGAGAGACAGACGTCCAGAACGGGAATCGCGAAGGCAAGTAAAGGCGCAGTCATGCCCAACAAGGTCGCGGATTTTTGGCTCCAGAGGATGCCGAAACACCCAAGCAGGAATCCTATCGAGTAACTGCCGCTGTCTCCCAGGAACACCGAGGCCGGGTTGAAGTTGTACCGGAGGAATCCGAGCAGTGCCCCAGCTAGGGGCATTGTGGCGAGAGCAAGGGGCAGGTTCTCGTTCATCAGACCCGCCGACAGAGCAGTCAGCGTTGCAAACAACCCTACGCCGGCTGCCAGCCCGTCCATGCCGTCGATCAGATTGAAGGCGTTGGTGCAGAATACCAGCCAGAAGAGGGTGACTGGCACCTCCAGCCACGGCTCCAGTGGATGATAGTGAACGAAGTGAATCCGTAGCCCGGCCAGCACTGCCAACCCCGCAGCCAGGAACTGCACCGCGAACTTCTGGTAGGGTTTGAGAGCGAAGAGATCGTCCAGCAAGCCAACCAAGAATACCAGTCCAGTTGCGGGTGCCAGTCGCCACATCAGCGACACGTCCGCGCGCACGAAACTGCTGCCCCAGAGACCGGCCAGCATCAACGTGCAGAACGAAACGAGATAAGCGACCATGATCGCGATTCCGCCAACGCGCGGAATCGCCTTGGAGTGAACCTTTCGTTTCCCGTCCGGCGCATCAACGAAGCCAAAACGGAGAAACAGGTCACGCAACGGAGGGGTTAACAGCAGAGCCGTTAGGAACGCCGAGCCGGCGAGTAATAGCAAAGAATACATTTTGTTCTCGTGGCGCAGTCCAGGAGATTCAGGGTCTTCACTTTCGTTTCCCGGCGAGTTCCCCATTCCGACGCGCGCCGCTGTTTACCACCGCACCAAAGAGGCAATCGCCCGTTCGACGAATCCACTTCATGCGGAAGTGGGCGACTATCCAGTGCCTCGGCCACCGTCAACACTCGCCATCAATGCAGCCGCGTTAATTCCAAACCTCAATGCATTTCGTGAACCGAAGCGCTCATCCT
Organism: Bryobacteraceae bacterium; assembly: GCA_050012115.1. GTDB lineage: Bacteria > Acidobacteriota > Terriglobia > Bryobacterales > Bryobacteraceae > CAIVVT01. The sequence goes on from JBEKHU010000044.1 coordinate 6,643, forward strand.
TCTGCGACGCTTGTCGATCCTTCGACTTTTCAAGCGGACTCTGAACTCAGTACCGAATTGAGCGGAGTCCCTCCCAAAAGCGCCTTTAGCTAGTGCAAATGCGGATGCCTTGCACCCTACCCTCTTTCTTCCGAGTTGTTCCCCTGATATCCGTAGTATTTCTTGTAGTAGCGGTGGTAGCCATCGTAGTAGCCGTAATACCCGCTCGGGGACCGCTTCGGATTCCAATCGTTCATGATTGTCCCAATCACGCGCACTCCGTCTTCCCGCAGCCGCGCCCGTGATGCCAGTGCTGCATCGCGCGTCGTCTTGGCGGCGCGTACCACCAACACCACGCCGTCGGCCAGCCGGCCCATCACGCGCGCGTCGGGGATGGTCAGCATCGGCGGCGTGTCGATCAGAATCATGTCAAACTGCGCCATGAACTGTCCCAGACATTCCTTCAGCCGCGGCGAGTAGAGCAGGTTGGTGGCCCCCGCCACCGGCGGTCCTGCCGGTAGCACAAACAGGTTCGGGACCTCTGTCTCGCGCAGGATCCCCTTCAGCGCCGTCGCCGGACCGCTATTCGCGCCGCCTTTGTCCGCCAGCGCCGCCTGGTTGGCGCTCGAAGCAGTGGCCGTTTGCGACAACTCATCCTCAGGTCCTTCGTAGTTCTGTGCAACCTTCCCCCACGGACCGGCCGGCTCCAAAGGAATCAGGTTCTGCAGTAACGTTGTCAGTCCGATTTCGTTGGACAGGTCGAACACCTCGTGCACCCGCGGCTTGCGCGTGTCGGCGTCCACCAGCAGCACTTTCTGCCCTGTCTCCGCCATAGCGATTGCCAGGTTGCAGGCCACTGTTGTCTTGCCCTCCGCCGGGCTCGGGCTGGTCACGACGAGCGTTTTCGGCCTAGTCCCGTTCTGCCCGGTAAACAGAATCGAAGTTAGCGCCGCCCGGAAACTCTCAGCCATCAGGCTCGGCTTCCGCCTGTATGTCACCATGCCCAGCTGCGGCTCGCCGTCCGCGCCACTCCCGATCAGTACTTCATCGCGCTTGCCGTGTAACAACGAACGACGCTTGCGGCTGATCGACGACTCGGCAGGGATGATCCCCAATTCCGGCACACCCAGGTAGAACGCGATGTCGGATGGTTCCTGCAGCGTCCGGTCCGCCTTGTCGGTGACGAGAATAAATCCAATCCCGACAAACAGCCCACATACTAAGCACACCAGTGCGTTCATTACAACTCTAGGTCTGTAGGGCTGGGCGGGCACCTTTGCCGGGTCCACCACCCGCACGTTGCTCGCCCGGATCGCACTCGCCACGCTGGCTTCCTTCACGCGCTGCAACATGCTGTCGTAGATCTGCCGATTGGTGTCCACCTCGCGCTTCAGAATGTTGTACTGAATCGCCTTCTCGCCCTGGTCGGTTACTATCCCCGTTTGCTGCTTGTAATCTGCCAATAGCAGCCGCTCCCGGCGTGCCGCCTCATCGTACTCGTTCCGGATCCCCTGTAATATGTCCGCCCTTTGCCGGGTAATGCTCTGCTCCACAGTCTTGATCTGCGCTTGCACACGCCGCACTTTTGGATGGTCCGCCGTGTAAGTCTCCTGCAGGTCCGCTAACTGCCTTTGAAGCTCGGTTAGCCGCCCCAAGTAGTCTTGCAGGCTCTTATCGTTTAGTATATTCGGCAGCGACTCCGCCGGCGCGCTCTTCGCCATCTCCCAACGGCTTTGCTTAGCCACCCGGTCGCCTTGCGCCTTCACCAGTTCATCCTGCAACTGCTTCAGCTTGTCCTCGCTGATGCTGGACTTCTCGCTGGTGAAAATCAGCCCCGCCCGCCGAGCGTACTCCTGCAGCGCATCCTCGCTCCGCTCCAGCTTGATTCGCATCTCGTCAAGTTGCCGCGTCAAAAACTCGCCCGTGCGCTGGGACAACTGCCAGCGCGCCTCCATGTTCTGTTCTATGTAGTTCTGCGTCAGCCCGTTGGCGAACTCCGCGGCGACCCGCCCATCGGTAGAATCCACCAGCACTTCGATAATGCGCGTCGGCCCGCTCGATCGCACTTTCAACGTCTGGGCCGCCATTTTCAGCGCCTCGTCTCGTCCTTCCCGGCGGATAGGTTCGGGAAGGTTCAGGATCCTCCTCCAATCCGATTGCGGCTCCACCACTGCTCTCGCCGACGCCGTTTCCCTGCTCGCCTTCGCCAGTGTCGCTAACGTCCCGTCCAGCAGACTCTCGCTTTGTAAGATCTGGATCTGCGTTGGGATGTCTGTGTTAGAGTTCAAACCGGGCTGGGCGACCTGCGTCACGTCTTTCATGTTCATGAAGTTCTCATTCAGCTCGAGGATCTCCAGCGTGGTCCTCGCCTGGTATACCGGCGCCTGGGGCAAAGTAATCAAAAGCGCCAGCAACACGCCAATGGATGTTAGGAGGATCAGCAGGCCCCGCCGGCGGCGCAGCGTACGCCAGTACTCCACCAGACTCCCCGCGTCCGGCTCCTCCAGCATCTCTTGTGAATACGCGCTCCCGGCTGAATACGCGCTCCCGGCCGGCGGCAGGTAGCCGCCCCGCACGGGAGCGCCCGACATATCAAACTGCGTGGCCTGCGCCGGCAGATTCCTGCCGCCACCGCCGGGCTGATGCCTCTCCTGCAACGTCTGCCTCCTCCTAGTGCCCCGAGTAGATCGCCAGCCCGGTCCCGATCGCCAGGCCCGCCTCTGCCGTCTTCGCTAGTGCCTTCCTGCTTCCGCTGAGCGGCACGAAAAGAATGTCATCGCTTTGCATCTCGACATCATGGTCTTTTCCTTGAAGAATGCGTTTCAGGTTGACGGCGATCTCCAGACGCTTCTCAGGATCGTTCGTCCTGCGCAGAATCTTCGCGTGCCCGGACTGCGCGTAACTGTCCATCCCCTCGGCCATCGACAGCGCCAGTAATACCGTCACCTTCTCCCGATCGCCCAGAACGAATCCGCCGCTCTTCTTCACCGCCCCCATGACGTAGACTAATTCCCCCTTCGGGACCGTGATGACATCATTCGGTTTCACCAGGATGTTCTTCTCCGGCGCGCGCGCCTCCAGAATCTCCTTTACACCCACCTCCGCGACGTAGTATTGGCCCGTCTCATCTTCCCGCGCCCCAGGCAAAGGAATTGGGCCCCACTCTTTCTTGCGGGTGATCCGGATCGAATGCCCCGCTGCCGGGTTCAGCCCCCCCGCCAGGCTCACGACTTCCAGCAGCGTCTTCTCCCCTTGCAACTGGTGCACACCCGGCGTCTTCACCTCTCCCAAAACGCTCACCGGTTGGCTCCGCATCTCACTCAGTCCAACTGTCACCTCGGGACTCTTGAGGAACTTCTTCAGGCGCCCGCCAATCTCGCTTTCCAACTCCTCCACGGTCAGCCCGCTGGCATGGATCCGCCCCGCCATCGGCAGATTCACGTTGCCCCGCATGTCAATCTGGTAGGGCTCTCTCCCGATCTCCTCCAGGTCCATCACCCGTACCAGAATCTGGTCCCCTGGCCCTAACACGTAGGTCGACCGCGCCTGTGCTGCGGCCGGCGGTCCAACGGCCTTCCCCTCCGGCGCTTGCGCCCACCCCGCCGTGGCCCATACGAGCATCGCCAACACTCCGCAACACAACCCGCGCGCCGTCTCGTGCCGCACCTCGCCCCCCGCCGTCATCGCTCTTCCTCTCCTACCAGCAAAGCCAGGCGCGACACCTTCTCCTGCAGATGACTCAGCCGCTGATCCAGTTCCGCCACGCGCTCCGTCAGC
>JBEKHU010000045.1:0-10393 GCA_050012115.1 Bryobacteraceae bacterium
TCTTTCCTGGCCAGCCGCGCCAGCGCCGAAACAGTCGGCCCGTCCAGGCTCTCCTGGCTCCGGTCGCTCTGCCCGCGGCAGGTCTCCGGCAGCACAATCAGGTCCGCACCCCGAGCGCCTTCTTTGTCCACCAGCTCGGCGATCCTCTCCAGCTCGAGCCCCGGCCTGAATCCGATGCTCACCGCCCGCACCGGCCGCCCTGTCCTCGGCGGCGCCTGCTCCTGCTGGCCCGCGTCCGTCTCGCCGCCGGTCAAGCGCCCGGCCCCATCCACGGTGACGAAGGACCCCACCGCCACCGCTGAATTCCTGATGAAATCCCTTCTGTCCATCGCTGTGCCTTCCTTTCTCACGGCCGCCTAAGCCCCAACCGGGGAACCGCCTGCCCTCACCCGCTTCGTTCGGCGCATCTCGCCTCCCTCGCGCCCCCCCTTCTGCTTCTGTCGGCACGGTGAGCCTACTCAGCCATCATCGCCCGCTCGCGGGCCCACTCAGGATAGATTGCGCCGTCTACCTTGCCGCGCTGGCGGGACCGGCCGTAGGAGGATCCAATCCGGGCTTTGAAGCACCATCGTGCATGGTGAGCTCCAACGGCGGCAAGATCACCGTGACCTGACCGATGTTTTGAACCGGGTTTGATAGAGAGTATAACTCTGGCCGTGAATGGATGCCGGTTCGCGCTTCGGAATCTGCTTTCGCCTGCATTTGAGATTCGGGCAGATGGGCGAGGACCGGGGTTCAGGCCGCGCGGAAGCCGGGTGGTGAACGCAATCGTCCTTGTTCGGGGTGTGGGTTTGTTCAGGTCTCGCCCCCCCCTTTAGGAGGGGTCGTAAGACCTTCTAGAAGTCTTGTTTCCCTCCCTTCGCAAGGGGGGACAAAGCCATCCCGAGTCTACGGTGTTATCGGAACTGCCGCGCGGTGGCGAGGGGTCAGACGGGATTGGAGAGGCGGCGGCGGAATTCGGCGGGGGGCTGGCGCCAGTTCAGTTCGAGGAGGAGTGAGGCGGGGATTTCGAGCGGTGTGCAGGGCAGCGGGAGGTCAGGCCCCGAGGCGAGCCAGGCGAGGGCTTCGGGTTGCATGAGATGGTCGGGCGAGGCGTTGTGCAGGCGCCAGCCGATGACGTTCTGCAGGCGGACGAGGGCGGTGATGATGGTGTCGCCGGTGGAACCGCGGGTCCACAAGCAGACGAAGCCGTTGTCGGGATGGACGTTGGGGTGGAAGACGGGCACGGAAAGAAACGCTTCCACGGGCACCGCGGGGTAGTAGGCGGTAAAACGGAAATCGACGACGTGGGAATCGACGCGGCGGCGATCCGGGGGCGAGCCGGCGAGCGCGGCGGTGTGGTGCAGAGTGACGCGGAAGAAGTCGGCCTCGGCGTCGCGCGAGCGCGAGAGGCCGTCGAGGGAGCCGGGGTTGGCGCGGGCCAACTCGGCGAGGAGGGCCCATTCGTTGTCGATGCGGCGCTGGCGGTGGGAAGCCATTAACCGTTGGTGGCGACGGTGGAGACGCGGAGCACGTCATTGGCGCGAACGCCCTGGCCGGGCAGGCGGGTGCTGAAGTCGAGGGCCTGGCCGTTCCAGACGACCTGGGGCTCGCCGTCGCCCTTAAGGACCTGGCCGCGTTCGCGCAGGTCGAAGAGGATCTCGTCGAGCACCATGTCGAGGGTTTCCTCGTCATCGATATCGACGTTGAATTTCACTTCGCCCTGAACCGTGTCGAAATAGATCTGGTATTTAGGCATAGCGAACTAGTGTCCTGGATTGGTGAAAACCGGGGGACAGGCGGCTCTGTCCACACGGCGCAGAGGAGACAGAGCGTGGATCGAGATAGCAGTGCGCGCCTAGGACAGAGGCGTCAGTCCCCGTGTTTTCGTAGATGTGGTATTTCGGCATAGCGATGATTCCCCGCGTCACGGCCCCACGTCGCGATGCGGCGAGTCTTCCGGGGACGCGAAAACATATTCTTTCAAAGGGGCGGGCAGATCGGCCACGACCCACTGGCAACGCGAACACTGGCCGTTGGTATAGTCCCAGCACGGGCGGCACTGCGGGCGGCCGCATTTCGCGCAGACCCGCAAATCGGCATCGTGAGCGGTGGCGGCGCAGACCTGGCAACGGCCGAGCGGGGAGCGGGCGCCGAAATGACGGTCCCACCAACGGCCCTCCGTGGGGAGGATGGGGACGCGGTTCTGCTCGCACAGGCGACAGCGGCAGCGCTCGAAATCCCAGCATTTGTTTTCGCAGACGAGCATGCCGCAGCGCGGACAGGTGAAGGCGACGTCGCTGCCGATGCGGCGGTTGCAGAGGGAGCAGCGGCGGGAGTCCATGTTCTTAACAAGGGCGATGGCGCCGGAGGTGAGCGCGGCGAGCAGAGGAGCAAACCAGAGGTAGAGATGCGTGTCGGAGTGCGACACAAACAGGATGACGATGCCCAGCAGGCTCATGGCGGCGGGAAGGATGGCGGGCACCCAGGGGCGCGTGAATTCGACTTCAAAGAAGCGGAAGAGGCCGAAGGCGATGAGCGAGATGAGGATGCCGCAGAAGACTCCGGCCAGGGGCACGGTGAGGCCGACGACGAGCTGGAGGATGACGAGCCCGAGGGTCGGGGCGGCGAGGATGGCGAGAGTTCTTGGTTTCATGGCTCCAAGCTACGGACGGTGACCAGATGATGCTCCGGCACGCCGAGATCCAACAACGACAGTTCAGACCAGCGCGACGCGGGCTCGATGGCCCGGATTGTCGCCAGTTCAAGGATATCGCGAGAAGCGCAGGAGGGACATACCCCGTGGCGGCGGAATCTGGCGCAGCGCAGTAGCGGAGCCCAGCGATGGAGGCAGGCGCGGCAGCGGGCATCCACGCAAACGGGCCAGTCGAGCGCGAGAAAGACGCCGGGCGCAGAGCCGGAAGCCTGAAGGAACTGGCGCACCGAACGGCGGCGATCGCCGGCGGGGAGGAGCGAGCGGAGGGCAGGCGCGTGGAACGGGCAGGCAGAGCTGAGGGGCAGGTGGATGGATTCCAGGCGCGGGGCAGGGTCGAGGGTCAGCTCGAGGGCCGAGGCGGCGGAGGCGTGTTCCAAAAAACGGCGCAGGCCGGTGTCGGCCTGGAGGGCGCCGGTGAGGGCGGCCATGGTGGGCGTGCTCGAATTGGGCGTGGCGCCGGGAGGAGTGGCGCAGGGGCGGACGGTGGCGTCCCAGAAGGTGAGCAATTCGGCGCGCTTGCGGCGGGACAGGGTGCAGCCGTAGCAGGCGGCGGCGCGGCCGGGAAAGAAGCTCACGCGGCCGTGGGAGTAGTTGGGAGTGCCGAGGCCGCCGTCGCAGACGGGAAGATCGAGTTTGGTCGAGATGCAGGCGATTTCGAGCCGGGCGAGGTCGCTGTCGACGCAGCCGAAGACCAGATTGGCGGTGGAGATGAGGCCGAAGCCGACGTCGGTGATCTCGGCGGCGAAGGCAGTAAAGCGGGTATCAGGGAACAATGCGGCAGCGGCGGCAGCGAGAGTAACGGCCTTACCGGCGCCGGGCGCGGCGTGGCGTAGAAAAATCGAACGGGTGAGATTGGAGGGCTCGATCAGGTCGGGGTCGACGATGGTGACGGTGCCGACGCCGATGAGGCCGAGGGCCTTGACGACCTCATTGCCGAGGGCGCCCGCGCCGACGACCAGGGCATGCACGGAACAAACATTCCCTGGAGCAAAGACAGTCTGCTCAAGGCGTGAATAATCATTCAGTTGGGATGAATTGGCCGCGGCGATTGACACCGGGCGTACCTCTGATACACTATGGCAGCGTTATAGCATGCCACTCTATCAGACCTTATACTACATGAGTCTGGCCGGCGGGCTGGCCGGCCTGTTCTCGTGGGCGCTGGCCGCGGCGATTGCGGCGGCGCTTTCGAATCAACAGAATGTGTGGGTTTCGGACCTGCTGGCGGTGATTTTTCTGGGGGCCTTGATCGGGGGGCTGGGGGTGGCCTTTTCGGACCACTATTCAGGCCAACGGATATCGGGCAAATGGGTCTTTCTGGGGACCTTGATCTGCATGGTTTTCGGAGCCTTAGCGGAGCTGATCCAACTGCCGATCACGGAGCGGCTGGGAGAACAGGCGCCGATCCTGACGCGGGTGATCGCGTGGCTGCTGGCGGGGTCGCTGATCGGCCTGGGACTGGGGCTGAGATGGATTGGCGCGAACCGGACGCGGGCGGCGCACGCCTACGTGGGGGGGCTGGTGGGCGGCGCGTTGGGCGGGCTGATGTTCGCAGGCTTGAGCGAGCTGGCGCCGGACGTGCCGCAGGCGCTGGGCTTCGTAATCCTGGGGGCGGGGATCTGCTTCGGGGTGACGCTGGCGCCGATTCTGCTAAAGGGAGGCGTGCTGCTGTTCGTCTCGAGCGGCGATCCGCGAGCGCAGGCGAAATTCGGACGAGGCAAGAAGGAATGGGAGTTGCGGCAGGGCAACATGTACGCCGTGGGCAGCACAAGCCAGGAGGGGGCCCAGGCGAAGGCCGGGACAGAGATCGGGATTTTCATCCCGGATGCGGCGATCGCGGCGCACCATGCAGTGTTGTTCGGGAAAGAGGGCAGATTCTACGTGGCGCGGCACGCGGAGGTAGCCGGACAGGCGGGATTGGCAAGATTCGTGCTGCGGGTACGAGGAAAAACGGTCACAACTTCGCAGGAACTGAGGGATAATGATGACATTCTCGTGGGGCGAACGGCGTTAAAGTTCACTTCCCGGAAGAAGGAGCAATGAGGGGCATGCCGCGCAGGAACCCGACTCTTGTGTTGTGCCTGGCGAGCGTGTGCCTCATCCCGCTGCGGGGGCAGGAAGTGCGCGGCAGGCTGGAGTTTGCCGACGAAATCCGGATGGTGAGCTGCGATCCGGCGGCGAGCGTGCCGTGTTTCCGAATTAAACTGAACATCGTCGATGACCAAGGCAAGCCGCTGGGCTTGCAGTTGCCCGCGCCGGAGAAACTGGCCGCGAGCCTGACGGTGAAGGCCGGCGAACAGGAACTGACTCCGTTCTATGCCACGATTCCGAGCGACGCGACGGTGGCGACGCGGGGACGGGTGGCGCTGATCCTGATCGACATCAGCGGGAGCATGAACCGCGTGCTTTCGACCGGGCAGACGCGGTTCGACGCGGCCAAGAGCGCACTGGAGCATTTCCTGACGGGATTCCAGGACGGAACGGACGAGGTGGCGATCGTGGCGTTCGAAAGCCACAACGTGGTGCCGCCGATCAAGGCGGCGAAGTTCGCGTCGACAAAGGACGAAGCGTTGCGGCAGGTGAACGACCTGCCGGCCCCGAAGCCGAAGAACAACACGGGGTTGTATACGGCGGTGGACGTGGGCCTGGACGTTCTGAAAGAGAAGCTGGCGAACACGGGCGGTGGAGCGGGCGCGCCGGAAGGGCTGCTGGTGGTGATGACGGACGGCGCCAACGAGGTGCTGAAGGGCGACGACCCGGGATTGCTGAACGGAGACGAAGGACTGGACCTGGTGGCGGGCCGGGTGACGGCGTCGGGACTCAAAGTGGTGGGGGTCGGGTTCGGCGACGTCAGCCAGATCGACGAGAAGGCACTGAGCCGGCTGAGCACGAAGTACTACATGGCGTCGGACCTGGAGGGATTGAAGAAGATCTTTACGATGACGCGGACGGTGCTTCGGAACCGGGTGCAGGCGATGTTCGCATCGCCCTGGCCGGACCGCGCATCGCTGGCGGGCAGAAGCATGCGCGTAACCGTGAGGCTGAAGCTGCCAACGGGCGAGACGCTGACGAGCAAAGAGAAGATCTGGGAGACACCGCAGGTGGGCGTGCCGCTGGCCGAAGGCAAATGCGAGGCTCCGGAGCTGCTGGCGGCGATCCACCTGAATCCCCCGTCCGGGGGAGGGTGGATGGCATTGCTGCGTCCGGTGCTGGTGTTCGCCGGGCTGGGCGTGCTGATCCTGATTTTGTGGTTCTGGGTGCCGAGGCTGGTGTGGCCGGAGCAGTACATTGGAATCGTCCCGAGCACCGCGCGGTGGGCGGAGCAGGCGCAGCCAGGTCCGGGCGCGGTAAGGCCGGCCGGGCCGGCGCCGCCGGGATTTGGAGGTCCCGGGGCAGGCGGAGTGCGACCGCCGGCCAGAGCGCCGATGGATAAGACCGTGCTTTACCCGAGGCCGGATATGACGCGAACGCGGCTGGAGGTTAGGCCGGACAAGGAAGCAAAGAGTTAGCAGCTTTTTTTGAAGAAAGCTGTTACTGTGGATCGCCGGGATCGCCGGCTGGAGAGGAAGAAAGATGCCCCTGGTAAAAGTGATTCGTAAAGGAATCACACCAACTGTTCGCAAAGTACCGACTTCGACTTGCGCAGCGATGCTTCCGATGACCCTGGAGCGCGTGGGCAAGGAAGCGGGCAACGAGAACGAAGAACTGACCAAGGTGGAGGACGTCAACGACTCGTTCGCGAAGTTCCAACCAAAGCTGAACTTCAAGGGCAACGCCGGTCCCGAGGAAACGGAGTTCAAGGCGGAGTTCCGGTTCAAGAGCATCAAGGACTTCGATCCGGAGAACCTGCAGAAGCGACAGGAGATCAAGACCGAGGATGGCGGGACGCAGTATCTGCGCAACGACATCGCGGATCTGAAATCGAACGTCGATCTGCTGTACCGGCTGAAGGACCGGTGGAAGCTGCCGACGGTGCGGCGCGCTTGGTCGAACGAGAACCAGCGCAAGGAGATCATCACCGCACTGGGGCAGTTGCGCACCGAGCTGGAGAAAGTCGCCAAGGGAGGTAAAGCGTAATGGCCGAACCAATCTCCGAGACGAAAACCAGGACCACATCCGAGATCCTGGGTGCGGGCGCGGCGCGGGAGCTGCTGCAGGACATATTCGCAGACCTGCATCCGGGGCTGATCGACGAGACGCGGGACATCTCGAGCATCTTCACGGCGCAGGCGGCGACGGAGTTTCTCGGGCAGCTATTGAACTTCGAGCAACTATTGAGCGAAGTGGACAGCTACGACGCAACGGTCAAGAAGCTGCAGGCGCAGATCGACGCGGCGGAAGCGGTGCGGGACGAACTGCTGGCGCAGGTGTTCACGCAGATCCGGCCGATCGAGCGCAGCTACCGGCAGATCCAGATGTTCTTCGAGAACGCTAAGGTGCCGGACGGGAAGGTGCGCAAGCCGGTGGAGCTGTTCATCCTGAACGCCGATGCCAAGGCGATGAAGGACGTGTTCAGCATGAACGTCGCGGCGGTCGAGAATTTCGTTGTCAAGCGCAACGACAATTTCAACTTCCGGGACGACATCTGCAACCTGGTGGTGCCAGGGTACTATCCGCAGCCGGTGCGGGAGAAGTTCGAGGACATTGCGAACACGTGGGGCATGCTGCTGATCGGCGATCTGGACGACGAGAAGTCGTTCAAGAACGTGGAGCGGAACTTCCTGCCAGGCGGGAAGTACGAGTTCATGAAGCGACCGGAAGACCGGGCGGCGGCGGACGTGGTGACGATGGGCTACCTGCAACTGCGGCCGGCGCACTGGTTTGAGAAGAAAGTGGATGGCGGGGACGACCTGTACGTGCCGCCGTCGCTGGTGTTCGCGGGCGCCGTGGCGCGCGCGGACGACGCGCAGGGGATTGCGCAGGGGCCGGTGGGCTCGCGCTTCGGCCAGATTGCCGGGGCGACCAGCAGCCGGGTGGAGCCGCTGATCGGGGAGATGGAGCACCTGAGCATGGAGCGGCAGCTGATCCCGATCATCCGGGACGCGGACAACCACCTGTGCTTCTTCGGCTGCAGGACGCAGGCGGACGATCCGAACGGCGTGCTGAAGTTCTTCACGTCGTACCGGATCCTGCGGTACCTGGAGCGGTGCTGCCGGCACTACCTGCTGCAGGTAGCGGGGCAGGTGCTGACGCGCGAATTCATGGATGAGCAGATCGAGAAGCCGCTGAAGCGCCTGCTGGACGAACAAGTGGAGCAGGGGACGCTGGCGGGGTACGACCTGTTTGTGGACAAGGACTCCCAAAAGCGGATGCAGGGGATTTGCGACATCACGCTGAACGTGATGCCGACGGGGCCGGCGGAGACGTTCGTGTTGAAGATCGATGTGCCGGAGTTCAAGAAGGGTGAAGAAAAAAAATAGCAGGGCCGCACGGGGAGGGTAGCGGCATGAACCGAGGGATACGAATCGATGTCGGGTCGGCGGCGCGAGCGGCTGAGCAGAGCCGCGAGGCCGACGCCACCGAGCGAGGGGAGTTCAAGCCGACCGCCGGCATCCGCGTGGCGCGGGCGGTGGGGCAGAAGTTCGAGCTGCCGGTTGGGCCAGCGACCGGGCCGGGAGAAGCACTTCCGATCCCCCGGTCCGCGGCTCAGGAGCAGGCATCCAAGGAAGAACCGACAGAGCCGAAAGCGAGCGGCGCGCCGCTCACGTCGCGCATTGCCGGCGTATTCCGCGGCCTGTTCCGGCGTGGGAGCAAGAAACCATAGGGTGTAGGAAAGTCTGTATAGGAGAAATGGAGGAAATAGATGGCGACACCTTACCGATGCACGGTGACCATTGATGGGACGAAGTTCAACGCCGTCTCAACGAGCGTTACGTTCGCAACCGAAAAAGAAAAGAGCGGCATGCCGAAGATGGGCAGCCTGCTGACTGAGATCCGCGTGTGGGCGGATTTCCACGACGACACGAATCTCCCATTCAGCGCGGTCCAGAAGTTCTTCAACCTGGCGAACGTGGTCACACGCGACAAGATCAAGGACATGAAGATCGAGTTCTGGAAGGACGATAGCCACCAGGACGCGCTCTGCAGCTACAGTTTCAAGGGCTGGGTCAGCCGGTTTGAGACGTCCAACGGCGAGGAGTTCACGAAGGGGATAGAGTGGACGTGGGATAACTCGGAAGCCGACAAGTCCTTCGTGGGACTGGCACCCAATGTGAATCACCTGCTAGTGCTCGATCTCGAGCCGGCGCTGAGCCAGGAGCACTTTGGCGATCTGAAGATGAGCAACTAGAAGAGAGGAGGAAACCGACATGGCAGCACAACCGTATCGCAGCACCTGCACGATCGACGGCACCAAGTTTGACGCCGTCGAATCAAGTGTCGTGTTCGAAACCGCCAAGGATCGCGCGGGGATGCCCCAGATGGGCAGCCTGCGGACACGCATCCACGTCGTGATCGATTTTCACGATGACAAGAACATGCCGTTCTCCACGCTCAGCAAGCTGTTCGACCTGGCGAACGTGGTGACGCGGGACAAGTTAAAGGACATCAAGATCGAATTCTGGAAGGACGATTCGCACCAGGACGCGCTGGCGTGCTACAAGTTTAAGGGCTGGATCAGCAGGTTCCAGACGTGCAACCCGGCTGGGGGCGACACGAGCACGTCGGCGACCGAGGCGCCGCCGCTGAATCACATGCTGATCCTGTTTCTCGAGCCGGTGATGAACGCGCAGAACTTTCAGGACATTGCGCTGTCGAACTAACGAGGGACGATGGCTTCGTTCACTGCATTTCCTCTGCGATTCCGGAACGCGTTCCTGCACCGGACGGAGGAAGTCGAAGCGATCGTGCAGTTGTTTCGGGTGATGGCGGCGACGCCGCACGGTTCGTGGGCGGGATGCGCGCATTTCGGGTGGCGAGACTTTTTCGAGCGGGCCCGGGTGCGACCGGAACTGATCTCCAAGGCGGTGGAAGAGGCCAACAGCGCCTTGCGGGACATAGGGATCACCCACTACCGCGTCGCCTCCATCACAAAAGAAGGCGATAGCCAGCGCGATATCGATTCGTACGAGGTGAACATCGTCTCGACGGAAGCCGGCGCAGAGGCGATCAGCTTGAGACTGTGAGGCGGAGTTCCGGCGGCGGGCCGGCAGATGGGCGTGTGGCCGTCGAAAGCTTATGCCGTATAGCAGCGCAAGCGCGATAGAAATCGACAAAAAGCTCCGGGACGACTTCCGCCGCCGGCTGCGGGACTACGGCATCTCGGCGGAGACGACCGACCCGATCCTGGCCGTCCTGTTCCGCACGCTGGCGCAACAACTCGAAAACCTGTACTCCGAAACCGGGCGCATCCGCCTGGCCCTGCTGGATGAGCTGATCGCCGGACTGGGCGTCGAACAGAGGATGGCCCGGCCGGCGCAAACGGTGGTGCGGTTCCTGGCGCCAAGTGGGTCGCAGGTGGTGGAAGCGGGAACGGAGATGATCGGCGAGGCGCAAACCGGCGAGCGTCTCACCTTCACCACCGACGCGACGATCTCGATCTCGCAGTCGTGCATCGCGATGGCGTTCAGTTACCAAGAGGGGGCGCTGCAACTGATGCCGGGCATGGAGCTGCCCGAGAGCATACAGAACGCGAGGCCCTCGCTGGATCCGGTGAAAGTGAATCTGGGTCCGCATCCGGCGGTGTTCCTGGCGATCGAG
>JBEKHU010000046.1:0-10325 GCA_050012115.1 Bryobacteraceae bacterium
CCAGCCTTGAAGCTCCACGGCCGTGGGCGAGCGGCGGCCGTAAAGTAGACCGCCGATCTCCACGCCGGCCCGTCTGCTCGCAAACTTCGCACGATAAGCCGCGGTCCGGATGTCCTCCAGCAACGGCTTGGAGGCGGCGATCCGGACGGCGCCGTCGGAAGCGGCCCAGACGATCTGCTCCGCGTCAATTGTGTCGAGTTCGGGCTGCGACCTCTCCTCGGGCATGGGGTCTGATGAAGCACCCGCTGTAAAGGGTACGAACGGAGAATCCCGCATCTTGCACCTGGGGCCCAAAGCCATTGAGACGGGAACCTGAGGTGGATGCGGTTTCTTTACTCTCTCACAACGGCGACCGGGCTGGCGTTTTCATCGAACGGCAATCACACTCCACCTGCTCTGCGCCGCATGGACTGCAGCCGCCTATGGCCCCTGTTCTAGGGCCTGTTCACACTACGCGGACGGTGGCGACGGGAGCCGGTTTTTCCGAGTTCCAGGAGCGAGGAGCGACGCATACCGGGTGTCTGCGAGCGACGAGCGACGCGAGAATCGGGAAAACCGGCCCCGTCCCTCCGCGCTTGCGCGAAAACCGCCTCAGCCTTCGTTGTCGTCCTCGACTTGGAATGGCCAAAGTCAGCGTCCTCCGCCTCGCCTGAGACGTTTTTCGCGCGCAACGCCATCCGTTCGGGTAGTGTGAACAGGCCCTAGGCTGACCCGCATAAGCCGCCGCCAGGGCTCAGGGGCGCCGCGCAGCGAGCCAGACCAGCCAGGTGGAAAGCCAGACCGCCTGGGCCATCGCGAGGTGCACGATTTGCAGCCAGCCGGGCGCGGCCAGGAGCACGTTGACGAAGCCCACTCCGGTCTGCAGGACGACGGCGGAGAAGGCCAGCGTCGCCAGGTTGGCTTGCGCCGGAGCGGCGGGCGCGCGACCGGTGACGATGCGCAGCAGCACGCCGGCGACGAGCAGGGCGGCGCAGACCGCCACCAGCGGGTGGAGAACACGCAGGCGTACGAGGAAGTGCTGGCCGGGCGAGACGCCGGCCTGGACGGCCGCCAGCGTCGAGGAGTAGAGCACGGGCTGCGGGGGGAAGACCGTGTCGCCGAGCGCGGTGACGGCGCCGGACATGCAGGTCAGCATCAAAGCGGCCAGGGCCAGGCCGAGCAGCGGACGCGAGGCGGGCACGGGGGCGGCGCGTTGTGGGGAGGACGCGTCGGACACGGTGGCGGCGCGCCAGGCCACGAGCGCGGCGGAGGCGGTCAGCAGCAACGTGTTGGCCAGATGCAATGCGACCACCAGAGCGCGCGCCACCGAGGCGTCGTTCACCACCAGGTGCGCCAACACCAGCAGCGCGCCGAGCCCGGCTTCGACGATCAAGAAGAACAACGCCAGCAACGCGGCTTGGAAGACGCTCCGGCCGAGGCGGCGCGCCCAGACCACCAGCGTCAGGGCGAACAGGACCGACAAGCCGCTCATCAGACGGTGGGTGTATTCGATCAGCGTTTTCTCAGCCGGCGCCGGCGGGACGAGCGCGCCGTTGCAGGCCGGCCAGTGGCTGCCGCAGCCGTTGCCCGAGCCGGTGATGCGGACCCAGGCGCCGAACAGAATTACGGCCACCAGATAGGCGACGAAGAACCAGGCGAAGCGGGCGAACGGGCGTCGATTCATGGTTAGGGCGGGCCTCGCTTACAGGCTACTGCGAGGTGCGGACGAGCGTTCGGATAAGTATCCGACGCGACGGTCTGAAGTATGCTGGCTGTTTGTGTTGGTTTTCCGGCGGGATCGCAGCGGCCGCGTTCCGCGATCCAATTCCAGCCGCACGGGAGCACGTTCAAAATGAAACTGCAGCGCTACGCCGGTAATCCGATTCTGTCGCCGCACCCGGATCATCCGTGGGAGGACCTGGCGGTGTTCAACCCCGCCGCCTACTACGACCAGGAGAAACGGCAGGTGCTGCTGCTGTACCGCGCGGCGGAGACTCATCAGGAATACAAGTGCTACTTCGGACTGGCGACGAGCCGCGACGGGTATCACTTCGAGCGCGCTAGCGACCAGCCGGTACTGAGCCCGAGCGTCGAGGGCTTCGACGGTGCGACGATCCAAGATCCGCGCATCACGAAGATGGGCGAGTGGTTCTACGTGACCTACGCGGCGCGCCATTACCCGTTCGGACAATTCTGGATTCCGGGCGGGCGCGACCGCTATGTGACGCCCGACTGCGGTCCCGATTTTCCGCGCTACCTGAAGATCAACGCCACGCTCACAGGCTTGGCGATGACCCGCGATTTCAAAGCCTGGGTGCGCGCGGGATGGCTCACCGATCCGCTGCTGGACGACCGCGACGTGATCCTGTTTCCCGAGAAGATCAACGGTCATTACGTGATGATGCACCGGCCGCTGGAGTGGGTTGGGACGGAGTACGGCACGGAGCAGGCGTGCGCGTGGATCTCCTCGGCCGACGACCTGCTGGGATTCCGCCAGAGCCGGCTGCTGATCAAAAACAAATACCCGTGGGAGCGTTCTAAGCTGGGCATCAACACCCCGCCGATCCGGACGCCGGAAGGATGGCTGACGATCTATCACGCCGTGGGCGAGGACAAGCATTACCGGCTGGGCGCGCTGCTGCTCGACCTGGAGGAGCCGGGGCGGGTGCTGCACCGCACGCCGGAGTGGATCATGCAGCCCGAGGCGGAGTACGAGATCGAGGGCTTTTACCGCGGCGCCATCTTCCCGTGCGGCGCGGTCGTCATCGACGGCACGCTGTTTGTGTACTACGGGGGCGGCGATAAGTACTGCGCGGTGGCGACGTGCGAGCTGCGGGAACTGATCGGCCATCTGCTGAAGTGTCCGGCATAGACCGGGCGCGGCGGGCGTCCACAGGATAAAGAAAGAGACGACATGCACCCGGTAGACCTGACGATCATCACGCTGTATGTGCTGCTGATGGGGCTGGTGGGGTGGTGGTCGGCGAAGCGCGCGTCGAAGAACGCCGAATCGTATTTTCTGGCCTCGAAGAGCATGCCGTGGTGGATCATCGGCGTGGCGCACGGGTCGAGCGGGGTGGACATCACGGGCACGATGTGGTTCGTGATGATGCTCTACATCTACGGCGTGAAGGCGACGTGGTTGCTGTGGGTGTGGCCGCTGTTCAGCGTGATCTACCGCATGATGTACCTGGGCACGTGGGTGCGGCGGTCGAACGTGCTGACGGGCGCGGAATGGATGCGGACGCGCTTCGGATACGGCCGCGGCGCGGAACTGGCCTACATCAGCGTGGTGGCCTACGCGCTGGTGCACGTGGTGGGCTTCCTGAGCTACGCCTTTCGCGGCATCGGCGAGTTCACGCGGCCGTTCTTCCCGTGGAATGTCTCGGACGAGTGGTACGGCGCGGGCATGCTGCTGGTGACGGGGCTGTACTGCGTGGTGGGCGGCATGTACAGCGTGATCATGAACGACCTGATCCAGTTCGCGCTCAAGATGGCCGCGGCGATCGGAGTGGTGGTGATTTCGATCGTGCTGATCCGGCCGGAGCAGATCATGGCCAAGGTGCCGGCGGGCTGGGACCATTTGTTTTTCGGGTGGAAGCTGACGCTCGACTGGAGCCACCTGATGCCGCAGCTCAACACGCGCATCTACGGGCCGCTCTCGGCGGGCGGCGACGGCTATTCGCTGTTCCTGTTCTTCACCGGCATGCTGCTGTTGAAAGGCGTGCTGGTGAGCATGGCCGGGCCGACGCCGAACTACGCCATCCAGCACGTGCTGTCGACGCGCAGTCCGCGCGAGGCGGCGCTCGAGAACATGGTGATGGCGATGGTCTCGCTGGCGCCGCGGTTCCTGCTGATCGCGGGCATTACGGTGCTGGGACTGGTGTTCTTCAGCCCGGACCTGGCGGCGATGGGCGCGAAAGTGAATTTCGAGAAAATCCTGCCGAATGTTTTAAACAAATACGTGCCGGTGGGGTTGAAGGGCATACTGATCGCGGCGCTGCTGGCGTCGTTCATGAGCACCTTCGTCTCGACGGTGAACTCGGGCGCGGCCTACGTGGTCAACGACATCTACAAGCGTTATCTGAATCCGACGGCGCCGGCGCGGCGGCAGGTGATGCTGGGCTGGATCACGTCGGGGGCGGTGGTGCTGCTGGGCATCGTCTTCGGCCTGACGACGTCGAACGTGCATAAGGTGACCGAGTGGATCGTCTCGGCGCTGATCCCGGCGTTCGTCGCGCCCAACGTGCTGAAGTGGCACTGGTGGCGCTTCAACGGCTACGGGTTTTTCGCCGGAATGGTGGCGGGCACGGCGGCGGCGGTGCTGAAGCTGGCGGTGAACATTCACCCGGTGTTCGGCTTCCTGCTGATCCTGGCGATCAGTTCGGCGGCGTCGGTGCTGGTGTGCCTGTGGACCAGGCCGGAGGAAGACGGCGTGCTGAAGAGCTTCTACCGCAACGTCCGGCCGTGGGGCTTGTGGGAGCCGATCTACCAGAAGTGCCTGGCAGAGGACCCGTCGTTTCAGCGCAACAGGGAATTCCGGCGGGACACGTTCAACATCGCCGTGGGCCTGGTGTGGCAGACCAGCCTGGTGACGGGGCCGATCTACCTGGCGATCCAGCATTGGCATGAGATGTGGGTCTCGCTGGCGGTGTTCCTGGTCACTTCGCTAATCCTGAAGTTCAGCTGGTACGACCACCTGGGGCCGGGCCAGATGTACCTGGTGGACCAGCCGAAGCCAGCGGCGCGGGAGGCGTGAGGCGCGGGGGCCTATTGACCGAGAACGCGTACCGCGGTGACGAAATACTCCGTTTCACCGAAGCATTTCGAGGGCACGCCGCGGTGCTGCTCGTAGCTCAGCGCGACGCGTTTGCCGGCGGCGTCCATGATGCCGCGGGCGACGGCATCGTTGGGCACGGTGAAATCGAAGATCTCGGACGCGGCGCCAGGCATATTTACCATCGCCAGCTCGCCCTCCCAGGTTTTGCAGACCCAGCCTCTGTGGGAGAGTTTCTGCACGTAGCCGACGCGTTCCCCGCTGGAAAAACTGATGTGCAGCGTGATCCACGTGTAGGCCGAAAAGCCGCCCACCGGCAAGACAATCAGGACCAGGAAGGCGATCAGCTTCCAGCGCCGGGAACCTTTACGTTTCGGCGCGTCGACTCTTGCATCCGCCAATGTCGTTGTCCCCCTCCCTGCAGAGTACAGCGAGGCGCCACGGCGTCGCAGCAATGATTCCTTCAGGCCGCGGGACGGACGGCCTGGTGCGGATCAGCATCGGCCGGCGGGTATTGTGCAAGCGGGCCCGGACCGCCGCCGCTCCCGTGCCCGCTCATTCCAAACGACCGCCGCGCTCAGGCGGCTGACATCAATAGCCTTCCATGTGATCCATATGCAGGGTATGGGCGGCCCGCCGCATTTCCTCCATGGCTATGTCGATGTGGCGGTAAGCGACGTCCCGCCAGCGGATCGCGTTGGGGTTGTCTTCTTCCCGGGCAATGTCCCCCCGCGCGGCGTTGAGCAATCGCATTACCTGTTTGAAACGACCCGAACGATCCAGATGGGTGTCAATGTGCGGATGTTCGTTGAGATTGCGGTTATCGAGCACGGCGGCGCGGTCGATCTCCCGAATCGCGTGTTCGATCTCCGCGTCCGCCGTGCGGAGATGGTGCACGACATTCGGCTCCATGTGCATATCGCGAAGAATGAACTGCGCGGTGCGAAGATCCGTGCGCGCGTGCAGGTAGCGCGGGTGACGGCCGTATGGCTGAGCCGAAGAGAACTGGGGGAACAGTAAGGCCGCGAACCCAAGCGCGGCCGTAATCAATAGTGCCTTCTTGAACATGAGGCGGGCCTCCAAATCCAGAGTTTCGATTGTTGACTCCAAGCACGGGTAACGCCGTGCGGAAACAGCATATCGCAGCCCACCTATCCGTTGATAGGCTGGGGCTGTGAAGCAGACGAGCGGAAAGGTGCGCCGGCGGAAGCCGCTGACGCGGAACCGCATGGGCTGGATTTCCGAAGTGCTGGGCCCGGTGAGCGTGTTGTTCGTCGAGTTCTGCGCGACGGGATTCTGCGATGAGGCAGCGCCGGCGCTGGACGTGGGCGCGGCCGCCGGCGCCGCGAGCGAGGCGGCACTGCGAGCCGGCGCATGGGTGATCGCCAACGACCTCGACGCGGCGCCTCTCAAGGAGCTCGAGCGGCGCGTGCGGCGGGAGGGCAGCGAAGCGGAGCAGGCGCGGTTGTGCGTCAAGCCGGGCCGTTTCCCGCGCGAGCCACACTTCGAGCCGGAGTCTCTCGGCGCGGTGCACGCCTGCAACGTATTTCACTTCCTGACGGGTAACCAGTTGGCGCTGGGCGTGGGCAAAGTGGCGCGCTGGCTAAGGCCGGGAGGCAAGCTGTTCGTGCAGGCGGCGACGCCCTACCAGGCGCCTTTCGAGGCCATCCTCCCCGAGTACGAGCGGCGCGTCGCACGCGGGGCGAAATGGCCGGGCTGGGTGGAGAAGATCGGCGCGTATTCCAAACACCGGCTGCTGGGCCAGATGCCGCGCTCGATCCATCTGCTGGACGAAAAGGTGCTGACCCGGGTGTGCGTCGACGCCGGGCTGGAGGTC
Source organism: Bryobacteraceae bacterium (assembly GCA_050012115.1). Taxonomy (GTDB): domain Bacteria; phylum Acidobacteriota; class Terriglobia; order Bryobacterales; family Bryobacteraceae; genus CAIVVT01. The sequence continues at coordinate 6,594 of JBEKHU010000046.1, forward strand.
GAGCGGGCGTGGCTGTACCGCCGGGAGGACCTGCCTGAGAGCCTGTATCTGGATGGTCGGGAATCGGTGGGGCTGGTTGCGCGGAAACTGTAGGCGCATCCGCTCTCTCGAAAGTCAAGCTGAAGAGCCGGGTCTGGCGACCCGGCGCAGACCTGGCGGTCCGCCCCACCACGCATGGCCGCGACATTCATCTCTATGGGTGGCCCGAAGGGCCATGGCGACTCCTGCTTAGTCGCGGCTCAGAACTCAATTCAGAACGTGACGCCGAAGCGCTTGCGGAAGGCGAGCATGGTGAACAGGTTCACAATGCAGAACCAGACCAGCCAGTGCATCCCGATGCCGAAAACAACGATGTCCGCACTGGGGTAACTCACCTCGACCCACTCCACCGCGCCGTGGGGCAATCGCGACTCGGCGGGATAACGCAGCCAGTCGAGCCACGTGGCGACACGGCGTTCGGAGAGATAGGACAGACCCGAGCCCGCCTGAACGGCCTTCTCCATGCGGGCGCCGTCGAGCGCAAGAACAAGGGCCCGAGGACCGGCGGCGGGGCCCGAGGCGCGCACGCGCCACAGGACCTGGCGCGCGTCGATCAGGCGCAGCGGCGGGCTTTCCACCGTGACGCCGCGGCCGGCGAGCGATGGAGAGACGGTTTGTAGATTCGTGGCAGCGTCCATCTGCGCCGTGACGATCGCCGTTTCGCCCACATCGAGTGCGCGGCGCCCGTAGACGGCATCGAGGTGCAGCAGCAGCGCGGCCAGCGGAAGGATCATGACAAGGGTGGGACGCAGCATCAAGGCGAGATAACGCGCGTTCCAGACCAGCAGTTGTTTCTGCGAGCGGAAGATCAGCCGGGGCTCGTCCGAGAACAGGCGGAAGGCCAGCAGGTGCGCGCGCAGCTTGCGCTTGGCGAGCTCGATGCGGGCCTGGTCGGAGCAGCGGCCGAAGGCCCAAAGCATGGCGACGCCGGCCGCGAAGGCGATGGCGGTCAGAGTCCAGGTGTGCAGGCCCGAGAGCATCAGTCGATGTAGCCCAACCCCTTCAGCTTGTTCAGAATCTCTTCGTCGGAATCGGCGTCCTCGAGCTTGGCGATCTCCTTCTCGATCACGTGCTCGACGAACTCCTGCGGCGAGCTGTAGCCGGCGACCTGCGCGATCCTCTTCACGCGCTCCCACAGCTCCTTCTTCAACTTGATGGATGGTCCCATCTTCCAGTGCCTCCGCTTCAGAATACTGCTTGCCCGCGCATGCCCTCGGCCGGAGCGACGCCGAACTCATGCAGCAACGTCACGGTGAGATCGCCCAGCCAGAGCTTGTCAAGCTTGCTTTTCCGGTTGCTCAGGAATGTCGCGGGCACCAACTCCGCGGCAATGCAATGGTCTCCGCGCCACTCATCCTTGTTGTCTTCGATCAACGCGGGCGGCAGTGCGCCCAGCGCGGTCTGCCATGAAGCTCGGTAACCGTTGGCCCAGCCCACAATCAGGTCCGGAGCCGACGCGACCGCCGCGCCGTGATAGATCAGCCGGGTCCGATAGACAGAAGCGACAACGGGGTGGCCGTTCAACGGATCGCGCAGCGCCTCGAGCCGCGTGGCGATCTGCTCGGCCAGCGGCGCGCGCTCGGATTCCAGAACGATCCCGTTGCGCTCGCGTCCGGCGACGTTCAGATACAGCGAATTGAGGCCCAGGCCATAGGCCTGGGTGCGCGACCAGTCCACATGGGCGAACATCTCGCCCTGTCCCAGGTTGGATGGATTGTCGAGCGTCAGGAAGCCTTCGCGGTACAGCCATGTATTGAGATTCACGGCCCGGTCGAAGGCGGCGAAGCCGTGGTCCGAGATGACCAGCAGAGTGGCCTCGGGTTCGGCGCGCATCACCCGGCCCACCTCGGCGTCGACGCGCTGGTAGGTCGTGAGCAACTCGTCCTCGTGGGCGCCCCAAAGCATGTGCGAATCCTGATCGACACCCAGAAAATGGATGAACAGCACGCCGCCCTGGAAACGGCTCAGTGCGTATTCGAGCATGCGGAACTGCTCGACGGCGACGCTGCGGGTCTGCTGGCGGTACTCGTCGCGCGACAGCACGCCCGCGCGCAGCGCCGCGGTGTCCTCGGCGATGCCCTGGGTGTAAAACGGCCCGATGGCAGAGGCGAGTTCGCGGCTGTAGGAGGACGGCGTCGAGATCGGCAGTTCGGGCGAGTAGGGATCGAGATTCACCGGCGAGACGTAGATGCGGAAGGCCGGATTCAGCTGCTTGGCGTAGACACGGAACATGCCGGCCGCGGTCTTCAAGAGGGGCAGTATCGGAAAACGCACGCGAATCCAACCGGACCACTCGCCCTCGCGCAGGATGAAGCGCTGGCCGTCGACTTCAAACAGGGCCACGGGATTCTGGGGGTCGCGACGCACGGTCATGGTGACGGTGGACCAGGCGTGATCCTTGCGCAGCGTGTTCTCCGGACCTTCAATGACCAGCGAGGCCCGATCGTGTTCAACCGTCACCGGCACGACGCGCCCGCCCGGCACCTGGCCCGCCGTGGTGAGCGGATCGTCATTGAAATCGGTGAATGTGCCGTAGGTGCCGCGCATGTCGGGCGTGCCCATGCCGGAGAGCGTGAGACTCTTGGATTCGAGCGGTGGGAAATTGTTCGGCATGCGCAGCAGCGTGACGGGCACTCCGGCCTCGTCGAGAAGCTGCCAGAAGGCCTTGCCGCGCAGGAAGCGGCGCACGCCTCCACCCCACAGCGGAAGCACGTAAGCGCCGATGGAGAGGGTGTGCGTCGGCGGAACGATGTCGGCCATGGAAGAGAGCGGCTCCATCGTCTTGGGGTCGCGATGCACGAAGTCGAAGACGCCGTGGCCGCCGGGATCGAGGCCGGTAATGAAGGTCGACCAGGCGACCGGACTCTGCGGAGGCACGGTGGTGGCCATGCGGCGGAAATCGCCGTTGCGGCGCAGGTGGTCGAGGTTCGGCAGTGAGTCCCAGTGGCGCTCTAGAAAACCGGGGTCCATCGCATCGATGCCCAGAACGATGATCTTCTTGTGGACGGACGGCGGCCGGCCGCAGCCGGCGAGCGCCAGACAAAGGGCCAGCACGAAAAGACCGCGACTCATAGCAACGGCTTCCCATCGATCCACGCAGGCGGAGCGATGCCAAACAGGCTCAACGCGGTCGGCGCGAGGTCTTCAATGCCAGGGCCGGGCGAGGCGGAGTTTTCACTGACCGGAAGCTCGACCGCGAGTTTGCGATTCGAGAAAAGCACGCCGGGCACGAGCACCGGGTCGACGCAGTGATCGCCGCTCCAGGCCTTTGGATTGTCCTCGAGGACCTGCGCCGAGACTTTGCCGACCGCGCCATCCCACGAGGCGCGATAGCCTTCGTTGTAACCGACGATGAGGTCCGGAGCGGCATCGACGTAGGGGCCGCGATAGAGCGCCGAAGTCGCGTAGACGGTGCGAATCGGCACAGTGCCGTCCTCCTCGCGCAGCGCCGAGAGCCGCTCGATGATCTCGCGCTTGAGCTGGGCCGCCTCGGTGCGGGCGACGATGCCCTGGGCCTCGCGGCCCTTGATGTTGAGATACATTCCGCCCAAGCCGAGGGCGTAAGCGCGCGTGCGGCTCCAGTCCACGCCGTGGAAGAACGACCCGCTCTCGCGGGCGCCGTCCTTGAGGTGGAGATAACCGTTGTCGCGCAGCCACGCGTTCAGGTTCACACCGCGGCGAAAGGCGCAGAAG
>JBEKHU010000047.1:0-10278 GCA_050012115.1 Bryobacteraceae bacterium
CCGGAAGCGGCCCGATGCGAACACGCGTTGGGCGACTTTCGAGAACCCGTCCGCGGCCAAGGGCGCGGCCGCCAGTGAAAACAAGCAGGCCAAGGGTCACGCCTTCGATCCTTTCAAAGCTGGCGAGACCAAGACTCTCCTGAATGTCGCCGGGAGCGGAATCGTGCGCCGGATCTGGATCACCCTCCCCGATCGCGATCCGTCCATGCTGCGGAGCCTGCGGCTGGAGATGTTCTGGGATGGCGCCCGTTCCCCCGCCGTGTCGGTTCCGCTCGGCGATTTCTTCGGCGCCATTCACGGCCGCGCCGCGCGTCTGGAGAACGAGCTGTTCGTAAACCCCGAGGGACGATCGTTCAACTGCTATATCCCCATGCCCTTCCGCCGCGCCGCGCGCATCACGCTCACAAACGAGAGCGGCCGGAACTTGGATTCCCTGTTCTACGACGTGGACGTCCTCATGAACGACCGGCCCGACCCCGATGCGTTGTACTTCCACGCCCTCTTCCGGCGCCAGCGCTGGACGGAACCCGGAAAGGACTTCGAGATCCTGCCTCGCGTTCGGGGCGAGGGGCGTTTCCTGGGCGTTCATTTCGGCGTCATCACCGCGCCCGATGTGACCGGTTGGTGGGGCGAGGGAGAGGTGAAGATGTACCTCGACGGGGACGAAAGCCTGCCCACCATCGCCGGGACCGGCACGGAGGACTACATCGGCACAGGGTGGGGCCAGAGCCTCTTTCAAACTCGCTACACAGGCTGCACGGTGGCCGACGAGAAGACCCGCCAGTATGCCTTCTACCGCTATCACATCCCTGACCCGGTTTACTTCCACAAAGACGCCCGCGTCACGATCCAGCAAATCGGCGGAGACGTCAAAGCCAACGTGGTGAAGATGCTGCAACAAGGCGTGAACATCCGCCCGGTGAGCATCGCGTACAAGGACCAGTTCAAACCGCTGCTGGATCTTCCCGCGGGCTTTGATCTGGCGAAAGACCCCTCGCCGGACAATGCCTGGGTGAACATCTACGAGCGCCAGGATGTCTCGGCGGTAGCCCTGTTCTATCTCGACTCGCCGGAGAACGGACTACCGGCGATCCCGTCCGTTGAACTGCGCCGCGAGGCTCTGCCTGCGCCCGCGGGAGCGGACCGGCATTAACCCGGTTGTTTCACCACGATCGTAGCGAGGCGCGATGAGAGGGCTGCAGATACAAGGCGCGTGACGGGAGCCGCCCGCAGGCGTACTCGACTGTACGTCGAGGACGGCGACCGAGCGCAACGCAGTAGATGCGGCCCTATCGCGCGCCGCAGCCGATTGCTGGTGAAACATCCGGGTTATGACCTGACTACCTTTCGAAACCTGGCACGTCCTGAAGAAGGTCGCCCGGGGATCGGCGCAACGTGGCCCGTGGCCGATGACTCACGGCGCCAGCGCCGAATGGATCGGCCCAACCCAATCGTCCTTCGCCATGTCGTAGGCAATGAAGTCGGCGTCGAACTGCCAGTAAGTCCAGGCCCAGCCCAGCGACTCGGCGGTGCGGGCGACGTAGGAGGTGTAGCGCACGCGCGACTCCATCTCGCCCTTGTCGTAGGCCCCAAACTCGCCTAACAGGATCGGGCGCCTGGCGGTTACGGCCCACTGCTGGACGCCCGCGAAATCGGCATCCACCTTGCGCTTCTCTTCCTCGCTGCCCCAGGTCACGCCGGAGAGTTTCGAGAACTCCTTGGCCCACGACGCGCCCTGGTGCGTAAAGGACATCGGCAAATAGTAGTGCACCGTAACGATGATGTGGCGATCGTTCTCCGGCAGCTCCAGCTTGTCCAGCGCGTGGATGCTATTCCAGTTGGCGGGTCCGATCACCACATTGCGCGTCGGATTGGTCTTGCGGATAATCGCCAGCGCCTCCCCCGCGTAACTGTTCCAGAGTTCAGGAGTCAGCTTGCTGTTGGGCTCGTTCAGGATCTCGAATATGACCTTTGCCGGCGCATCGCGATAGTGCTCGGCTACCTGGCTCCAGAACGCCATCAGCCTGGGCTCGCACGCCATGGCATCCGCTCCGCAGTCGTTGTAATTGTGTTCGTCCAGGATCACGGTCAGGTCGTTGGCCAGTGCCGTATTCACCGCCCAATCCAGCGTCTTGAACCAACTGGCGCTGAGCTGGTGGTCCGCATTCATGTGCGCGAAGGCATGCAGGTTCATCCGCACTGTCTGGAACCCGCCTTCGTGGATCCGCCGGAAGTGCCGGTCCTGGAATCGCGCTTTGGAGAAATCCTTCCACAGCGGATCGTACCCGATGATATTCAGGCCCCGGCCCATCTGCTTCACCTGGTCGGACACATCCATCGCGGCGAAGCCCCCGCCTGCTTGTGCCGCGGCCGCTGGCACGAACTCGAGATAGTCGAGGTTGAAGTTGCCTTCCTTCAGTACCGACAACTTCATCACGTGCAGCCCCTGCTCCAGCTTCACCTGCGCTAGGTTCTGCGCGATCCGCCAGATATGCCAGTGGGTCGTCGTAGGTAACAGGATCGGACCGGTCAGGTCGACGCCGTCAAACGCAATGCTGATCTGCGCGGCATCCGTTCGCGACGACATATGCGCGTTGATGACATAGGTTCCCGCCGCTTTGACATCGACCGTGTAGTTGACCCATTCGCCCGGCGCGGTCCAGCCCAAGTACAGTTCGCCAACCTTCTCCTGAATGCCATCGACGGTCTTGTCGATGCCTTGCTTCGTATAAGAGATGTCCACGCCCTCGTCTAGCCGGAATCGGTCCAGGGCATTGTTGCCCTTGTTCAGCGTCCCGCTTCCGTTATTCACGGCATCCGTGTCGTTGTACGCGACCCCTTGACCGCCGCTATCGTAGAACTCCATTTCGACTCGCCCGGGAATGACCTGCGGCTTGCCCTGGTAGGGCTTGCCCTGATAGCCGCTCTGTGCCTGAGCCTCCGCCATACCGCCGATCGCGGCCGCCAGCGCGAGTAGTCTCAGCGAAACTCCGCAAAGTTGGAGTGCGTTCATGGCAACAAGTAAATCATCTTGCGCCACCCCGCGCAACGCATCGTCTCACGCTCCCGCCGCCGCCGCGGCGGGACAGCCCGGCGCGCCACAGGCGCATTGCGGCTGAGGATTACGCGCACCGGCAGGATCTGAGTTTGTGGCCCGCCAGCACCGCCAGCGCCTCTCTGCGACCCAGCCAGGTCCCCCAATTGACGCCCTTCTCCGTCCGCACTTCTGGCATGGTCCCTCCTGCAGAAAACGCGGCTTCGCCCGGCTCGTTCCGCCGGGCTGACTGGGCAATTTTGCCCGGTGCCTTCAGAAACTGCCCATAGAATCAATAACTTAGAAACAGTATTGGGCAATTTTGCCCAACCGCACCCGGCCGCGCCCGCATTCTACCCCGCGCCCGCAAGCCCCACCCGCTCCACCCTATTGGTCCATTTCTCCTGACCGCCTGCCGTGCCTTGCCCGGCCTCCGCCCGAACCAATTCCCAACCCTCGTGCCCCCTCCGCGTCCCGGGCGTGCCCGCCGACCCGTCCTGGGTTTGACCGCATCTCCCCACCGGATCAGAATAGGATTGCGCCGCGTTCCACCACCCGCGGACGAGCTTGCCCATGCCCGCTCAACCACCTTCCATCGCGATCCCCAGCGCGGCCATCGGCGCTTCGAAAGCCCCCGGGAAGAGCCTCGCGCTCCCGCTGCTGCTGCTCCTTTCTGTCGCAATGCCCAGTCCTGCGCAGACCGCCTGTCCGGCCGTCACCTTCACCCCGACCTCCGACTACAGCTACCTCGTGGCCAGCGCTCCCGGCGCCGCGCCCGGCGCCTGGGCCTGGGTGGTGAATGGAACGCCGCAGGCTCCGGTGCCCGGCGGCCAGTTGCTGCTGCTGCACGCCGACGCGACCACCGTCTCCACCGAGGGCAAAACGCCGCTCACGGCCAACGGGATCGCCTATCAGCCCGGGCGCTGGGGCTCGGCCTTCGCGCTCGACCCGGCCGGCCTGCTCGCCTACCCCGCCTCCGGCACGCTCGACCTGACCAGCGGGACCCTGGAGATGTGGGTCGCCCTGCGCGCCTCGGGCCAGGATCCGCAGTATCAGAACACGCAGTGGTTGTTCTACTACCAGGCGCCCAACGGCGATTTCCTCCAGATCGCGCAGGACGGTCCGCAGGGCCTGCTCTACGCCGGAGGCACCACGGCGGGCCAGTGGCAGAGCGCCTGGGGCAGCGCCGCCATGATGCGCAGTTGGGCCGCCGGCGAGTGGCATCACATCGCTTTCACGTGGTCCCAGACGGCCAGCCGCATGAAGTTCTACGTCGACGGCGTGCTCGCCGCCGACACCAACGAAGGGCGCTACATCCCGCCCAGCGCCGCCGGCGACCGCTTCTCCCTGGGCGGCACCCTGGACGGGCAGGCCGCCGCCTACCTGGTCGATGAAGTGCGCATTCTGGGCCGGCCTCTCGACGACGGCGAGGTGAAATGGAGCGCGCACCGCCAGCAGCCCATCCCCGCCAACGAGACCCTGCTCGCGCTGGCCGCCAGTTCCCCCGGCGACCAGTTGCAGCTCCAGTACACCCCGCCCGGCGCCGCCGCGTGCCTGAGCGCGCCCTACGTCTATCCCGGCATTCCCATTACTCAGGTCGACCCGCCCAGCACGCTCCTGCCGCCCGGTTCAACGTCGGTGACGCTGACCGTGACGACGCGCGTTCCCGATCAGTGCCGCTGGAGCCTCGACCCCGCCGCGACCTACGCCGCCATGCAGCCCGCCACCGTCAGCCCCGGCGCATCCGTCGAAACCGTCGCCGTCACCGGCTTGAATCCCGACCCCGCCGTGGTGAACCACGTCTACCTGCGCTGCGCCTCCGTGCCGGACTACCAGGACGCGCTGCTGTACCGCTCGCTGCCGCTAGGCAACGCGCCCTTCCCGCGCAAGGGCAACCTGTGGGGCTCGTGGCTGTTGCGCCAGGGCGGCATGGCCCACGCCGCCCGCGTCGACCTCCATCTGGGCGCCGACTACTCCCAGGCCGAGATCGCGCAACTGCGCCAGTTCAATCCCAACATCCTGATCCTGACCAGCATCAACACCGTCGAAAACACCAATCTGCCAGAGGACTACTATCTCCACGACGTCAACGGCAAGCGCATCGAGGTCTGGCCCGGCAGCTACCGCCTGAACCTCACCAAACCTTACGTGGCCGAGCACCAGGCCAACTATGCCTACCAGCTCATGCTGGACAGCGGCCTGATGTACGACGGCTGTTTCTTCGACAACTTCTTCCTCACCGAGTCCTGGCTGACGCAGGATATCTACGGCAATCCGGTCCAGCTCGACGCGGATGAGGATGGCAAGCCCGACGATCCGGCAACGCTCGACGCCGCCTGGCGCGCCGGCGTGCTGCACGAGATGGACACCTGGCGCAAGCTGATGCCCTATGCCCTGGCCTCCGGCCATCACAATCGCCCGCCCGACCCGGCCGTGCTGCCGCGCTTCAACGGCGACAGCATCGGTTTCATGTCGCCGGGTGTGATCGACGGCAAGAACACGTTCGGCGATTTGTGGAGCGTTTACAACGGCTGGTTCGGCGCCGGGCGTCCGCCGACCCTCATGATGATCGAGTCGGCGCCGCCGTGGCAGATCGGCTACGGCTACGGCTACGACCCGCTGAACAACATGCCGGCGTCGACGCTCGAGTTCGCGCGCACCTATTACCCGTACGTGCGTTTCGGCCTGGCGCTGACCCTGATGCAGGATGGCTACTTCGCCCACGAGATCGGCGACACGTATCACGGCAATGACTGGTGGTACGACGAGCTGAATTTCAACCTCGGCCATCCATCCGCTGCCGCCGAGCGCATCCTCAACGGCGTCGCCGATCCGGCCAACTTGGTTCTCAACGGAGGCTTCGAGCATCCGCTGAGCGGGACCTGGGATTTCTGGGTCGACTCGAGCGCCGGCTGCGTCGCCACCGCCAACCGCGACACCAGCCAGTTCGAGCAGGGTTCGGCCTCGGCCCTGATCTCCATCACCGCTCTCGGTACTTGCGGCGACTGGGAGGTCGACTTCCACCAGTACAACCTGACGTTGCAGAAGGATCAATCCTACGCGCTCAGCTTCTGGGCCAAGGCCGACAGCCCGCGCAACCTGACCCTGGCCGCCAGCAAGCAGAGCCCCGACTGGCACAACGACGGCCTCTCGGCGCAGGTCGGCATCGGCACCGGCTGGCAGCAGTACACGGTTCCCTTCACCGCTCTCGAATCGGTGAGCGACGCGCGCCTGCAGTTTCTCGCCGGGACGGCGACGGGCCAACTGTGGCTGGACGATGTGGAAGTCCACAAGACGCCGCCCGCCTATTTCCGCCGCGCATTCGACTTCGGAGTGGTTCTGCTCAATCCGACCCGGCAGCGTCAGCAGATTCAGGTGGGACCGGGCTACCGGCGGCTCATCGGGACGCAGGCGGCGCGCTACGAGTACATCGTGGATGACGCCGACGCCGCGTTTCAGGCCACGCCGGATTGGGCCGCGACGCAATATGACAGCGGTTTGTGGAAAGCCAGCGGGCCCTACTTCCACAACTGGGGCGCCGGCTGCCACCAGTGCAACGTGCAGTGCGGGCAAGCCAGTTGGGACCTCGGACTGCGAGCCGACGACAGCTACACCATCGAGGCCTGGTGGCCGGCCGCGCCCAGCGCATCGGCCTGGAGCAAGAACGTGGTCTTCGAACTCGTTTCAGGCGGCAACGTCGTGGCTTCGGCCACGGTCGATCAGTCCACCGGCGGCGACCAGTGGCACACCCTGTTCACGGCCCCGCTGAAGGTGGCCGCCGGCGCCAGCGTGCGCATCCGCAACCAGGGCACTGGCGCGGCCATCGCCGACGCGCTGTGGGTTCGCTCGGCCGCGCGCTACAACGACGGATCGAGTGTCCAGACGGTGACGCTGGAAGCGTTCGACGGCATCATCCTGGCCCGCTCCCACCCGCTGCCGGCGCGCCAGTTGCCGCCGCGCGCCGACCACTGATCGGCGTTCGCTGGCCCGGGCTGAAAACCGCCTCGGCCGGCATGAGATATGATCGCGCGAAAACCGGGGACTGACGTCTCTGTCCTAGGCGCCCACTACTCTCTCTATTTACCCTCTACCGCCACTGCGCCGTGTGGACAGAGCCGTCTGTCACCCGTGTTTTCGCCCCCGCCCGAGGACGCTCTTCTCCTTCCTGTGGGAAATGCGCACTATGCCGCTCCAATATCGCCGCCACCAATTCGACACCGCGGCCGGCATGAGATATGATCGCGAGCGATTGAACCTTCTCCGGAGGTCTACCTTGCTAAATCGTAGAGAATGGATGTTTTGCGCCGCGTCCGGGCTGTGCGCGCCGCTGTTCGGCCAAGCCGCGCCTCAGAAGGACGCTCGAGATGACGACGCTACGCCGGTCGCGCTCGGGCCCGGTGGCGTCTGGCCCTCCCAGCCGCCCGCCGATTGTCCTTTTCCGCCCTCCAAATCGCTGCGTGGCATCGCCTTCACCGGCCGCCAGGCCTCCTACGAGAACGCCGACACCTGGTACCCTTCCTGGGCCGCTGACGGCAACCTGTATTCGCCCTGGACCGACGGCAACGTCGCCGGCGTGGACTCGGGCTCCGGCGGTCCGAAGGCTACCACCGGCCAGGCCAAAATCGTCGGCGATTCGCCGCTGGATCTGAAGATCACGGACGTCAGCACCTTTGCCAGCTCGCCCGAGCCCTACGGCGGCCGCTACCCCTGCGGCAGCCTGGTCTATAACGGCGTGTGGTATTACGGCACCTACTGCCTGCTCGAGACGCCCAAGCTGGGCCTGAACTGGGACGTGTTGGGGCCGCTGGTCGGCTTCCGCACCTCAACCGATTTCGGAAAAACCTGGACGGAAACGCCTCATACGCCGGCAGATCCGCTCTTTGCCGAGCCGGACCACGTGGGCGGACCGGTGAAGCTCGGCGCGCCGCACTTCGCCGATTTCGGCCGCAACATGGAACATTCGCCCGACGGCTACGCCTACCTGGTGGGGCACGGCGCGGTGACCAGCGACCCCCAGCCGCGGCCCGCCAACCTGAGCTGGATCACCGGCGACCAGATCTACCTGGCGCGGGTCAGGCCGTCGCTCAAAGCGATGAACGACCGGGCCAGTTGGGCGTACTTCGGCGGGCGCTCGAAATCCGGCCAGGCGGTGTGGACGCGGGACTTTACGAAGATCCGGCCACTGTTCGAATGGAACAATCGAACCGGTTGCGTGACAATCACTTACAACGCTCCCCTCAAGAAATACTTGATGTGCGTAACCGACGGCGGGAATACCATCAGCTACTTCAACACCTACATCCTGGAAGCCGACGCGATCACCGGCCCGTGGCGCCTGGTGACGTTCATGCGGCACTTCGGCGAGCAGGCCTATTTCGTCAATTTCCCCAGCAAATTCATCAGCTCGGACGGGCGCACGGCCTGGCTTCTGTACGCCGCCAATTTCACCAACGGGTTTAAGGGGACCAGCTACAAATCCAACCCGCCCGGCAGCCGCTACGCGATGTGCCTGCAGGAAGTCAAACTGGTCTGAGCCGCGCCTGCGGCAGAGGGGTAGGACACCTCAAAACGACCGCGCATCCAGCGCGCAAACACCGTGCACAAATCACGATTTCACCGTGAAAACACCGTGTTTTTACCGCAAAAACACCGGTTTTTTGCTGTACCGTGCATCTACGGTTTTCTAAAGGACTTAACCGCACTGCGCCGCGAATTTGCGCGCAAACAGTGTGCAACTACGTTGTTCTAAAGGACTTACGCGATTGTTGCGGTGCGTCACGGTGGATCTGTTGCAATGATAGGACTTAGTTGAATTTCACCGTGCATTTCACCGTACATTAACATGCGTCACCGTGCGCCACGGTGGATCTATTGCAATCAAAGGAGTTCGTCACATTAAAGTGCCACACTAACATGCTTCACCGTGCGTCACGGTGGATCTGAGGCAAACAAAGGGCTTATTCACATTAACAGACGCATTTTTGCACGCGCACCGCGCGTCACCGTGTATCTACGGTGTTCTAAAGGACTTATTGGAAATTCGCCGTGTTTCGGCGAACACGGTGAAAATGCGGTGTTTTCACGCTCCATCCGTGGCCCGCTCGCGCATCCGCTGGACCCGGCGGCGCATCTTCTCAAGGAAGAATTCCGTCCGCGAAAGGGGCTGCGGGACTCGCCATGCCGGCCGACCAGGAGACGCGCGCGATCTGGCGTCTGATTCAGGAAGTCGACTCCATCGACGCGTGGCGTGATCGCACGGGCCGGCGGATCGTGGTCCTGTTCCTGGCGACCTTCGCCGTGGCGGCGGGCCTGCTGGTGTGGGCCGCGACGCACGCGCAGACCATCGTCGCCCCGCCCGGCCCCAGGGTCCACGCCGTGCTGCACTCCGCCAAAGAACCGGCGCGCTGAGTGACCGAGCCGCGGGCCCCGTGCATCCTCATTTTGACCAAACATCGCGGGTTTCGCGATACTGAAACGATGCCCGTCGGCACACCGCAAGCGGCGCTGCACATCCGCCATCTCCGCAAGACCTACAAGGACGTTGTCGCCGTCGATGACCTGGACCTCGACGTGCCGGCCGGAGAATGTTTCGGCCTGCTCGGCCCCAACGGCGCGGGCAAGACCACGACCATCGAAATCTGCGAAGGCCTGACCGCCGCCGATTCGGGCGTTGTCGAGGTGCTTGGCCTGCGTTGGGACAACAGCGCGAATGAGCTGCGCCAGCGCCTGGGCATTCAACTCCAGGAGACCCAGCTTTCCGAGAAGCTGACCGTGCTCGAGACGCTGCGTCTGTTCCGCAGCTTCTACCGCCAGGGGCCGGAGCCGTCGGAAGTGATCGCCCTGGTGCAGCTCGAAGAGAAGCGCAACGCGCGCGTGGGCGGCCTCTCGGGCGGGCAGAAGCAGCGCCTCGCGCTGGCCTGCGCTCTGGTCGGCGAGCCCGATTTCCTGTTCCTCGACGAGCCCACCACGGGGCTCGATCCGCAGGCCCGGCGCCAGCTCTGGGAATTGATCGAACGGTTCAAACTGGCTGGGCGGACGATCCTGCTGACCACCCATTACATGGACGAAGCCGAGCGGTTGTGCGAGCGCGTGGGCATCATGGATCACGGCAAGGTGATCGCGCTTGGGGTCCCGCGCGAGCTGGTCGCCTCGCTCGGCGCGGAGCACGTGGTCGAGTTCTCGGCCGGCGACGCGGCGGGGGCGCTCGACCTCGCCGCGCTCGGCCGGCTCAAGGGCGTGCGCGG
>JBEKHU010000048.1:0-10230 GCA_050012115.1 Bryobacteraceae bacterium
CCCATCCGGTGGCCGTGGCGCTGGCCAGGCTGCTGAAGGCCTTCGAAAAGCCGCGGGTGGTGACGCGCGCCGTGGTGACGGTGTTCGAGCCGGCCAGCGAGCGCGGCCGCGCGGGCCTTAACGAGCTGCATCAGCAGACCATCAACCTGTTCAACTTTCAGTCCCTGCCCAAGGAGGTCTTCGATACCCAGGCGGCCTTCAACCTGCTTCCGAGGTACGGCGAGGACGCGCCGCTGGCGCTGGCGACGGTCGAGAGCCGCATCGAGAAGCACCTGGCCTCTTTGCTGGGGCCGCTGGGCCTGACCCCGCCGTCTCTGCGCCTGCTGCACGCGCCGGTGTTCCACAGCTACACGCTGAATGTCTGGCTAGAATTCAGCGACCTCGCCACGGAAGAAGACCTCGCCGGGTCGCTGGCCGCCGCAGGCTTTGAAGTGCGCGGCTCCGACGTGGAACCGGGCTCGAACACAGGCAGTGCCGGGCAAAGCGGCATCACGGCCAGCGGCCTGACGCGGGACCGCAACCACGCGCGTGCCTTCTGGCTCTGGCTGGCCTTCGACAACCTGCGGGCGCGCGCGGACAATGTGCTGCTGACCGCGGCGCTGCTGAGCCGGGAGGTGCGGAAGTGAAACGAGCGCGCTGTGGATTGATCCTTTCCCCGGCGCTGGGGTTGCTGCTGGCGAGCCTCGCCGGCTGCGGCTACCAGGTGGGCGGCAAGGGCGACATGCTGCCGAAGACGCTGCACACGATCGCCTGCCCCGCGTTCGCCAACGCCACGACGAAGTACAAGCTCACCGGCCTGTTGCCGCAGGAGATCGGGCGCGAATTCACGGCTCGGACAAGCTACCGGGTGGTCTCCGATGCCAAGAGCGCCGACGCCGTGCTGGAAGGCGTGATCAAAGGATATTACGGCGCTCCGACGGTCTACGACCCGTCCACCGGGCGCTCCTCGGGCGTGATGATCAGCGTGTGGCTGGACATCACCCTGCGGGAGCGCGCCACCAACAAAGTGCTCTATTCGCGCAAAGGCATGGAAGTCCGGGAGCGCTACGAAATCACCGCCGACCAGCGTTCGTATATCGACGAAAGCGATGCCGCGCTGGCGCGGATGAGCCGGAGCGTCGCCCAGCAGGTGGTCAGCTCGATCCTGGAGGCGTGGTAACTCCGCCGTGACGCCCGAGCAGTTCATCCGCTCGCTGGAGCTTCAGCCGGCCAGGCCGGTCTACCTGTTCCTCGGCCCGGAGATGCACCGGCGGCGGCAATGCCGCGAGGCCCTGCTGCGCAAGGCGCTGACTGCTGAGGAGCGCGAGAGCGGGATGACGCGCCACGACCTCGACGCCAGGCCGCTCAGCGATGTGCTGGACGACGCGCGCTCGATGAGCCTGTTCGCGGGCAATCGGGTGATCTGGGTGGGCGCCGCGGAAGCGGCCCTGCCACGGGGCAAGAGCGCCGCCGCGGACCCCGGCATGGACGATGGCGCGGGCAGCAGCGTAAAGGGCGATGCGGTCTTGCTGGCCGCCTATTGCAGCGACCCGACGCCGGGCGTGGTCCTGGTCTTCGACTGCTCGCGCTACGAGTTTGAAGGCGAGGACAAGGCGCGCTGCGAGCGCGTCGCCAAGTTCTATGCCGCGGCGCCCGAGATCGTCGAATTCCATCGCACGACCGCCAGCGAGGCGCGGGTCTTTGCGCAGAAGCGGGCATCCGAACTGGGCCTGAAGATCGCCGCGCCGCAGTTGGACCGGCTGGTGGAGGCGACCGCCGCCGACCTGGCGCGCCTGGTGAATGAACTTGACAAGCTCGCGCTTTACTCCCAACCGCAGGGCGGCGAGATCACCGAACAGGACATCGCGGCCCTGGTGCCGAATCTATCGGAGACGACGATTTTCGCTCTGGTCAACGCCCTGGCCCGGCGCGACCGGCTGGAATCGCTGCGAATTCTGGATACGCTGATCCGCGAAGGCGAGTACCTGCCGCTGGCTTTGACTTTCCTGGGCGGTCTGTTGCGCATGGCCCTGGCGGCTCGCGAGCAGCAGCTGCGCTCCGTCCAGGACGTGCAGAGCTACTTCCAGCGGCAGGGAATTGCGATGTGGAGGGCGCGCGCCGAGCAGGTTTACAATACCAGCCTGAAATTCCCGAAGGAGAAGCTGGAGACGGCCATTTCGCTGGTCTTCCGGGCAGACCGCGACCTGAAGGGCAGCCGCCCCGACGACCGGATTGTGATGGAAGACTTCGTGCTGCGCCTGACTTAACGCAAGGCGCTTTGCTGGATCTTACGCCGCGGCGGGAGCGCCGGCCAGAGACTTCAGACGCTTCTGAATACGCGCCTTGTAGCGAGCCGCGGTGTTGTCCTGAATGATGCCCCACTTGGCCGCGCGGTCGATAATGGAAAACGTCGCCGGCGCCAGCTCGGCCGCCGCCTGAACGTCTTTCTTTTCAAGAGCTTTGCGCAGATTCCGGACTGCCAGACGCATCCGGCTCCGGCGCATCCGGTTCACTTTCATCCGCCGCTCGGTGATCCGGATCCGCTTCAACGATGCAAAATGGTTCGCCATTGTTAGTCGTTACACACCTTATATGATAGAGTTTTTATGGTAACGCATCCCTTGCTGGTCCGTCAAAGCGGTGCTCGGATAAAAAGCAGGGCTTGCGGTCGGCACGATCCGCAAGCCCTGAATGTCCGAAACGACCTTGATGGCCGCTTCGCGGGAATCCTCCCTGACAGGTGGGAGGTCACCCTAGCTCCGCCGGGGAGGATTCCCGTGTTTCCCTCGTCTACATGTAAGACCTAAGCGGGTGGCGTTTGGGTTACTTGTAATGTGCATGAAATCCACATGCACCGGCTGCTCCCGGTCAGGAGCGCGAGATCTTGCGGGCGCGCAGGAACGAATATAGCCCGAAGCCCAGCATCAGGATGGCCAGCACTACGGCCAGCACGAACTTGATGAAGTTCGCCGGGTCCCCGTCCAGTTCGCGGTAGCTCCGGCGCACCGGCCCAAGCGACAAGAAGATCGCCAAGATGAAGAAAACGAAGGCCAAAACCTCGTTCCAGAGGGCATGCAGCGGCTTGATGACGCCGGGCATAAAGGAGGCGATAAAGGCCTTCGCCAGGCGGGTCACGGATTGCTTGGACTGGAACGGATGGGGCATGGATCAACCGGCAATTAATGGTACCAAGCCGAGGGAACCCCTGCGAATCTCGGGCAGGGAGGCAGTGGAAGAGGCTGCCGGTGGCGCGGGAATCCAGATCGTTGGGCCTCAGCTTTCGCTGCTGCTTAACACCCAGATCGTCGCCGACAGGGCGGCGCACAGCAGAATGCCGGAGATCGCAAGGAGCGTCGCCTGGGAGAATACGGCGTCCCGCGGCAACCAGAAGTACGCCAGCAGGCCGCAAGCGCAAAGCACCCCGGTCCAGGCGATGAAATCGAGAATCTCCGGAACCAGGCTGACGCGGGCGGCGACAGCGACCGGATGCGGAATGCGCTGCCGGACAAAGGCCGCCAGCGTGGCGGGAGCGCGCACGCCGGCGTAAGTGGCGCGCAAAGCCGCGTCGGCCTCAACGAAAGCCTCACGCCAGCCGCGGCAGGCCTCACAGTGGGCCATGTGGGCGTCGACGCGCGCGCGCTCCACCGCGCCGAGCGCCTCGTAATCCGCGAGCAGTTCCTCGAATTCCGTGCAGGGCATCATCAGCCTTCTCTCACTGTACTGCGTGCCAGGGCGGCCACGAGTTCGATCCGCGCCCGGTGCAGCAGCGTCTTCACCGTTCCCAGGGGGATGTCGAGCATGCGCGCCACCTCCTCATACGAGTTCTCCTCCATGTAATAGAGGCGAATCACCTGCTGGTATT
The DNA here is from genome assembly GCA_050012115.1 of Bryobacteraceae bacterium. Lineage (GTDB taxonomy): Bacteria > Acidobacteriota > Terriglobia > Bryobacterales > Bryobacteraceae > CAIVVT01. The sequence goes on from JBEKHU010000048.1 coordinate 3,842, forward strand.
GCGGCCGCAACCGGGAGACCAGCGCGGCGACGTCGAATCCGGCGCGCGACGGCGCCGTCGACGCCACGCGCCCGCCGGCGGCCACAGCGTTGTCCAGCGGCAGCGTCGGGCGCATGGCCGCGGATTTGCGTTCGGTCAGCGCCGTGTTGCGCGCGATCGCGTAGATCCAGGTGCTCAGCGCCGACTGGCCGCGAAACCCGCCTAACCCCTTCCAGATGCGGAGGAAGGCCTCCTGCGCGGCGTCCTGCGCGGCCGCCGGGTCGCCGAGAATGGCCAACGCCAGGCGGTACACGCGGTGCTGGTAATGTTCGACCACGAGGTCGAACGCCGCGTTCAGGTGGCCGTCTTCGAGTTGGGCCTGGATCGCAGGTTCCATCGGCGGGGATGCGCAAGAGCCTCCCCTGTTTAGACCATACGACGGCGCGGCAATGTTTCAGCCGGAAATTGAAACATCGGGGCCCCGCGCGCAGGTCAAAAGTAGCGAAAAGGAGATCTGACCGATGCATGATGCAATTGTGTTTACGGTGTTTATGCTTTGCGTGCTGGCGTTCCTGACGGTGCTGCTGGTCCTGCGCCACCGTCAAGCCGTGCTCCGCCACCAGGAGCGGATGCAGGTGATCGAGCGCGGCGGCGTGCTGCCGGCACTGGACGAAGAGCGTCCCAAGGCGCCCTGGAGTCCGCGCGTGTACCTGCTACGGGGCATGATGTGGCTGTATACCGGGATCGCGATTGCGATCATGATCGCCGCTCTCTCGCTGAGCGCCTCGCGCCCGCCGAGCATGTCGTCCAAGGTATGGCAGGTGAAGAACTTGCGCGACAACGGAGCGACCGAGGAGCAGATTCAGCAGTACATGCGCGACGCCGACAAAGAGCGGGATGGCTTGCCGCTCGGCGCGGCCACTGTCGGGCTGATCCCGATGGGCGTGGGCGTCGCCTACCTGATGTTCTACCGCAAGGAACAGCAGACGCCCGAGACGACGCGGGACGCCGGCTGAAGGCGCTTGCGCCGCGCACGACGCAGGTGATTCGTTGTTGGCGCCTTCGGCTGGATCAGGCGTCGCTGATCAGAGCGTCCAGAATCCGCGACGCCGCTTCCTTCCCGCGGGCGCCGGTTTCCCCTTCCGGCCCGACGCAGCTCGGGCAGCCGCTGTCACACGGGCAGCCGGCGATCAGGTCGCGGGCCGCGGCGAGAAGCTGCGCGTTCATCTGGTACAGCGGCTGGCTCTGGCCCGTGCCGCCGGGGCAGTTGTCGTAGAGATGCAGGTCGGGCGCGAAGCCCGGCGTCTGCGTCCCGCTCTTGTCGGTCAGAGCCACCCCCAGATCGCGCGGATCGCACATCAGCAGCAACGCCCCGGCGGTGCGCATCGCGTTGCCCAGCGCGCTGAGGCCGTTCAGCCGCTCCGAGGGCGACAGGCCGACCAGCCGTTCCAGAAACGGCAGCGGGAAGTGCAGCCAGAACGACGTCGTGTGCATCTCCTGCTCGGGCAGCGACAGCGTGCCCGCGCCGACGTTCTCCATGGTGTAGAACTTGATCTTCTTGAAGCCCACGATCTGGCGGTTGACTCGCACTTCGCCGTGTGCGGCCACGGCGCGCGGCTGCCCCGAGTCGATGCCCGGCACGGCCTGCGACTCGAACTCCTCGATGATCTTCACCTGGGTGTAGTCGATGGCGTCGGTGAAGTAGTCCGACTCGACGTGCCGCACGTACGCCTTGCGGCCTTCGTAGTCCATGCGCTCCACCTGGAACTGCTGCGCCTCGTGGAGGTAGATCGCCTTGGGGTGCAACTCGACCAGCGCGGCGGGAAAGGCGACGATGGCGATGATACGCTCGTCGCGCGTAATGTCCACGACGACGAAGTTGTCGCTGGTGACGGAGCGCAGGCTGATGGCGTCGGCCGGGTAGCTGTCCGAAGTCCAGTGCCACGCGCCGCCGCTCGGATGGACCAGCCCGAGCTCCTGCAAGAACTCGCACAGCGGTTTCACCGCATGCGGTCCGAACTTCTCGTTGTCGCGCAGGGGCAGCTCGAACGCGGCGCACTTCAGATGGTTCAGCAGGATCTCGAGGTTGTCCGGATTGATATGCGCGTGCTCGGGCGAGCTTCCGAAGAAGTAATCCGGGTGTTCAACGATGAACTGATCGAGCGGCGCGCTGGAGGCCACCAGCAGCGCCAGCGACGTACTCAGCCGGCGTCCGGCGCGGCCCGCGCGCTGCCAGGATGACGCGATGGTCCCCGGATAGCCGGCCATCACCACGACGTCCAGCCCACCGATGTCGACGCCCAGCTCCAGCGCGTTGGTCGCGACCACGCAGCGGATGGCGCCCTCGCGCAGGCCGCGCTCGATCTCGCGCCGCTCCTTGGGCAGATAGCCGCCGCGATAGCCGCGCACGGCGTCGGGCAGGGCCGGCGGGCGCGCGCAGGCGTCCTTCAGGTACGTCACCAGGACTTCCGTTGCCAGGCGGCTGTTGGCGAAGACGAGCGTCTGCTGCCCGCGCGCGACCAACTCGGAGGCGATGCGGCGCGTCTCGTTCAGATAGCCGCGGCGGATGCCGAGTTGGCGATTCACGACCGGCGGATTGTAGAAGACGAAGTACTTCTCGCCCGAGGGCGCGCCGTTGCGGTCGACCAGGTGGAACTGCTCCCCCGCCAGGCTCTCGGCCAGCGCCTTGGGGTTGGCGATAGTCGCCGAGCAGCAGATGAACTGCGGCTTCGAACCGTGAAACGCGCACAGGCGCTTCAGCCGCCGCAGGACGTTGGCAAAGTGGCTGCCGTAAACGCCGCGATAGGAGTGCAGCTCGTCGATGATGACATAGCGCAGATTCTCGAACAGCTTGGCCCACTTGGTGTGGTGCGGCAGGATGCCGGCGTGGAGCATGTCCGGGTTCGTCAGCACCACTCCGGCGCGTTCGCGAATCTGCTTGCGCGCATCCTGCGGCGTGTCACCGTCGTAAGTGAAGGCCCGGATCGGTGAACCCATCGCCTCCACCGTGGAATGGAACTCGTGCAGTTGATCCTCGGCCAGCGCCTTGGTCGGGAACACGTACAGCGCGCGCGCTTCGGGGTCGGCCATCAGCCGGCACAGCACCGGCAGGTTGTAGCACAGCGTTTTGCCGCTGGCCGTCGGCGTGACGACGACGACGTTCTTCCCTTCTCCGAGCGCTTCGAAGGACTCCGCCTGATGCACGTACAGCCGCTCGATGCCGCGTTGTGCCAGCACCTCGCGCAGCACGGCCGGCACTTCCGCGGGCACTTCGGCGTATTCACCTTCCCGCGCCGGCTGAATGCGGATGGCGCGGATCGGCGAGTCCGGCTCCTGCATCCAGGCGGTCAGCTTTTCGATGGACTGATCGAGCCCCGCGCGGCGCGTCAGCCCGAGTGCGTCGTCCGATTCGGGGTTGGGAAAACCGAGCGTGAGGTTCACTTGTTCGCCCTTTCTTTGCCAGAGACCAGCGTAGCGGTCTCCGCGCCGGCGCGCAAGCGAAAGGTTCAGGCGGCGTGACAGGAAGTTTGCGGATGACTGACGAATTCGTAGCGCTCAATACTCGCCGTCAGGGTGTCCTGATCGGCGTCGCGGCGTACGACGTGGCCTAGGCAGTGCAGGCGCACGATCATGCCGGGCGTCTGGACCGTGGGCAGCGTGACGAAGTACTCGACCTCCTGCCCGACCTCGATCGGGACGGAAGGATAACTCATTAAGACGCTGTTCGCACTGACATTATGGGTCTGTAGATGGTCGGATAAATGCCGCGACCCTGCCTGGGTCAGTTCGACTGGCAGGGTGATGTCGAACCATCTGGACTCGCGTTGTTCCTTGGCTGGCACAGAGCCTCCCTTGTTGAAATAGGGACGGCAGGGAGCCAAACCGTATAGTCAATTGTTCTTCTGAGGCCAAATTAGATCCTCCGCCGGTTTGGTTCCAGGACTATCCCGCCGAACGTACTAGTCCAGATTGGCTGGCGCACACCGCCTGCGAGACCCCTGACGCCTCGTGCGACCCTCCCGCTAGTCCAATCCAAGGTTCCAGCCGCGCGCTTGCGCGCCGGGAGCCGGAAGGGCCGGATGGTACAATTCGGGGAGATCCCCGTGGCGAGGGTTCTCCGGCTCCAGGTGGGAGCATCTCCTCAATCTGCCAGGCGGAATTGCATGCTCTTTCGGCGCTCGAGGCCGGCGCGGATTCACCGGAATCGGCGGCCAGGGGGGTTGGATGCCCGATCCGCTCCTGCCGGCCGCCGAGGACCCGATTTCGAACCAGGGGAACGAAACTCGAGCCGCAAGCTCCGGTTCCACCGGGCGCGACTGGCGGCTGTGGGGATGACGCGGCCCGAGGCCGACCAGGCTCAACATGCTTGAACGCATTTCCGTGCACGGGGCGCGGATGCACAATCTGAAGAACATCAGCGTGGAGCTCCCGCGCAACACGCTGACGGTGATCACCGGCCTGAGCGGCTCGGGCAAATCCTCGCTCGCCTTCGACACAATCTACGCCGAGGGGCAGCGCCGCTACGTGGAGACCCTGTCGCCCTACGCACGCCAGTTCCTTGACCAGATGGAGCGGCCCGAGGTGGATTCCATCGATGGGCTGAGCCCGGCCATCTCGATCGAACAGAAGACCACCAACCGTAGCCCGCGCTCGACCGTCGGCACTATCACCGAAATCTACGACTACCTGCGCCTGCTGTGGTCCTCGATCGGCGTTCCGCACTGCCCCCACTGCAACATCCCCATCAGCAAGCAATCCACCCAGCAGATTCTCGAGCAGATCCTCGCCCTGCGCCAGGATGAGCGCATCATGATCCTGGCGCCCGTCGCACGCGGCCGCAAGGGCGAGTACAAGAAGGAACTCGAGAAGTACGCCCGCACGGGTTTCCTACGCGCCCGCGTCGACGGCCAGTTGCGCTCGCTGGACGAGGAGATCGTCCTCGACAAGCGCAAGCACCACACCATCGAAGTGCTGGTGGACCGGCTGCTGCTGAAGCCCGGCCTCGAGAAGCGGTTGGAAGCATCCATCGAGACCGCGACCAGAATGGCGTCCGGGCTGGTCATCGTCTCCGTCGTGGGGGGCGACGAGCGGCTGTACTCGCAGAAGATGTCCTGCCCGGACTGCGGTGAGAGCGTGCCGGAGCTGGAGCCGCGCTCCTTCTCGTTCAATAGCCCGTACGGCGCCTGCGAGGCCTGCAACGGGCTGGGCAGCGCCTGGACCTTTGATCCCCAGAAGGTGATCGTCGATGAGTCGCGGCCGCTGTTCGACGGCGGCCTGGGCCCCGGCGGCAGCTCCGCCCTGATGCGCCAGGCCGTCACGGAGGCCGCCCGGCGCGCCCGCATCGACATCTCCAAACCGTTCGCCGAGATCAGCGCCAAGCGGCAGGCGCTGCTGCTCGACGGGCAGGGCGATTTCCCCGGCATCCTGAAGCTCCTCGATCGCGCCTTCAGCGAGTACCCCACCGAGGGTTATCGCGATTACCTGATGCAGTACATGTCGGCAGCCGATTGCGACGTCTGCCACGGCCGCCGCCTGCGCCCCTCCAGCCTAGCCGTGCGCATGCAGGGTCTCTCCATCGCCGATTTCACGGCGTTGCCGATTTCCCGGGCGCTCCAGGCCGCGGACGCCTGGTCTCTCTCCGAACGCGAGCGGCAGGTCGCCGCGCGCATCGTCGAGGAGATCCACAACCGTCTTCAATTCCTCGCCCAAGTAGGATTGGATTACCTAGGCCTCGACCGTTCCGCGGCCACGCTTTCCGGCGGCGAAGCGCAGCGCATCCGCCTCGCCACGCAAATCGGCTCACGGCTGCGCGGCGTCCTGTATGTCCTCGACGAGCCTTCCATCGGGCTGCATCCGCGCGACAACCAGCGCTTGCTCGACACCCTGACACGCCTGCGCGATCTGGGCAATACAGTGCTCGTCGTCGAGCACGACCAGGAGACCATCGAACGCGCCGATTACGTAATCGACCTCGGTCCCGGCGCCGGACGCCTGGGCGGCGAGCTCGTAGCAGCCGGCACGCCGCCGGAGATCACGCGTGTGGAGCGCTCTCTCACCGGTCAATACCTCAGCGGCGCGCGGTCCGTGCTCACGCCCGATTACCGGCGTCCCGGCAACGGCGACAGCTTGGTGGTCCGTGGCGCGCGGGAACACAACCTGAAGTCGATCGACGTTGAGTTTCCGCTGGGGACCCTGATTGTCATCACCGGCGTCAGCGGCAGCGGCAAATCGACGATTGTGCACGACATTCTCTACCGCGCGCTCTCGCAGCACTTCTTCCGCGCGAAATCGAAGCCTGGGGACCATGACTCGATTGAAGGCCTCGATCATCTCGACAAGGTGATCGAAATTGACCAAGCCCCCATCGGGCGGACGCCGCGTTCCAACCCCGCCACCTACACCGGCGTCTT
>JBEKHU010000049.1:0-10186 GCA_050012115.1 Bryobacteraceae bacterium
CGCGCGCGATGTCGTGCAGCCCCAGCGGCAGTTGCAGCCACTCGGTGAAGGCCTGGACCATGGTCACGCAGAGCGTCGAGCTGGCGCCCAGCCCGGAGCCCGCCGGGGCATCCGAATAGGTCGTCAGATCGAGCGCCAGCGGTTTTCCGCCGGCGTGGTTTTTGACGATGTGGTTGTAGGCCGCCTTGTGCAGCACCAGCGGTTCCTGGAGCGGGAATTCAGGCAGCGCGCGGGCCTCGAAGACGCTGCCCCGGTCAGCGGCGTGGAAGCGCACGATGCCGTCTGTGCGCGGCCGGAGGACGGAGGTGGCGTAGAGATCGATGGTGGCGTTGAGAATCGCTCCGCCATGCAGGTCGCAATAGGGGGAGACGTCTGTGCCGCCCCCCGCGAAGCCGAGGCGGAGAGGTGCCCGTGAGCGAATCAGCATACTCCCGAATTGTCGCAGGCAAGGCAGTTACGGGGGTAGTCACGGGGTTTGATAAGCGTGGATCGGCAACTATTGGCATAGACGGATGGTGGAAGCTGCGGGCCGGGGCTGAATCGCGGCCGCGCTTAGCGCGGCTTCGAGTCGAGCATCGCGCGTGTCTTTTTCAACAGGTCGGCAGGCGAGAAAGGTTTCGCCAGATAGCTGAATCCGGGCTTGAGGATGCCTTGTTTGACAATCACGTTGGGCGTGTAGCCGGAGACATACAGCACGGCCAGCGCCGGGAAGCGGCTCGCGAGCTGTTGCGCCAGTTCGACGCCGCTCATCTCCGGGAGGATCACGTCGGTGATCAGCAACGCCGGCTCGAGCCCGGTGGTTTTCACACGATCCAGCGCTTCTCGCGGAGTCGCCGCCACGAGAATCCGGTAACCGGCTCCCTGCAGGGTCTCGCGCATGAATTTCCGCACGTCGTCATGGTCGTCGACGACGATGATGTGTTCCGTGCCGGAGGTGGAGGCCGATTCGACGGCCGGGGCCGCGGTGCACTGGGAGGCGGCACTCAGGGGCAGATATACCTTGAAAGTGGATCCGTGTCCTGGTTCGGTATAGACCGAGACCGTTCCCCCGGCATTGCGCACGATGCCGTAGACCGTGGCCAGCCCGAGGCCCGTGCCGCTGCCCATCGGCTTGGTCGTGAAGAAGGGCTCGAAGACCCGCGCTTTGGTTTCCGCATCCATGCCGTGGCCGGAGTCGGTGACGACGAGCACGACATGGCGGCCAGGCTGGGGGTGCCCTTTCCTCGTCGAGGCCGCCGCGTCGAACTCGGCCGTCGCACTCTCGACCATGACCCAACCAGGGCCTTCAATCGCATCCCGGGCGTTGGTGACCAGGTTCAGCAGGAGTTGATGAAGCTGCGACGCGTCGATGCAGACCGTATCGGGCTCGGCCCGCAGGTCGAATCGGAGTTCGACATTCACCGGGACGAGCTGTCTCAACATGGATTGCGATTGGGTGATCTGCTCGTTCAGCCCCAGGACTCCGGGCTGGATCACCTGGCGGCGGCTGAAGGCCAGCAACTGCCGGATCAGGCCGGCGCCCTGCTGACCCGCTGTCAGAATGCGGTCCACCCGCTGACGCGTGGATTCGGGAGTGTCGCCGCTTTCGCACACCAGTTGTGCGTAGCCGTTGATCACCGTGAGGTAGTTGTTGAGGTCGTGGGCCAGCCCGCCGGCCAGACGCCCGAGGCTCTCCAGCCGCTGGGCCTCGGCCAGGCTTTGTTCCCGCAGCCGCTGCTCGGTCACGTCGAAGCCGATGCGGGCCAGCACGGTCTGGTCCGGCGTTCCCGAGGGAACGAGGATGTTGGTCCAGCAGATCAGGCGCGTGTTGCCGTGCGCATCCTGAATCACTTCTTCCGAGAGCGGCGAAGTCTGCCGAGCGGCAAGCTGAGCGGCGAGCGACTGGCGCGCGGCCGCGCGCGATTCGGGCGCGACGTGGTTTTCAATCCAGTTCGTGCCCAACAGTTTTTCCGGGGACGCGTCGAGCAGCCCGGCGAGGTGGTGATTGCAGAATTGGGCCTGGCCGTTGGCATCGAGCATGAGCCCGGAGAGTGGGATGTTCTCCAACAGGATCCGGAACCGCAGATCGGCGTCGGCGCGGGCTCGCTGCGCCACGATGGCTTCATCCACAACCGTCAGCACGACTCCCAGGACCACTCCCACCGGCAGACAGGTGCCGGCCAGATAGGAGTAGTTCAGATAGGCCGGGACTAGCCCCGCGAGGGCCAGAGCAAGAACGAAAAAGTGTATCGAATACGTGACACTGGGCAGCAGCGTGAGGATGAGTGTGACTCGGGACGAACTGGCCCGGCAGCACCGGAACGCGATGGAAAAGGCGGCAAACCCGAGGCCGTTCAGCACCGCCCGGCCGAATTGGAGACGCTCCATCGGGGATAGGTTCAGGCCGAACAGCGGGGCGGACCCGGCCAGAGCCAGGGCCCAAACCGCGGCCGCGGCAACCGCAAGCACGCCGAGCCGCGGCGCGTTCAGCGGCCGTTCCGAGAGGCTGATCGCCGAGAGCCCGAGGAACAGTGGTTGCAGCACGCCCACTACAACGAGAGGGAACAGATGCCAGTAGCCCTGGCCCGCGGATCCGGACTCACCACTCATCCAGGACTGCACGAGGTGGCCGCCGAACAGGATCGCCTGAGCCGCCCAGAAGGCCGCGAACCAGGAGAGGAACGGATCCCGCCGCAATCGGTAGTAGACGACGACCAACGTCGCGACCATCCCCAGGCTGAGATTCGCGATGACAACTGCCTCGATCGTAGAAGGAAGAACGTTCATGCCAGGCTCACGGGACGGAATTCCTGAAGAGAGTCTCGAGTTTCGCTCTCCGTGTCTGAGCCAGCATACACCCGCCGGCACGCTTGTTCTGACCGGCCGGGGCGCAGTCTTGCGTTCGGGGGCCGTGCGCGGGTTTTCCTGCTGTCCGCACCGGGCGCCGGAACTATGCTCGGACAAGGCCAGACCGAGTTCAGTCGTCAGCGCGGGCGGCTGGAACGACGTTGCACTCGGTGGGCCGGCGGGCGATTCGGGGATGCTCAGAATCGGGCTGGAGCGGGGGAGCGCGGGCGGTGGGTATCAAGAATGAATGGCGGGGACGACGGGGCTCGAACCCGCGACCTCCGACGTGACAGGCCGGCGTTCTAACCAACTGAACTACGTCCCCGCAGCACGTCGAACATTTTCAAGGTAACACGGGGTGTCGAAGGAGTTCAAACCGGGGACGGCGAACCGGCACTCGTTGCTCTCTCCGGGTGTGGTTTCACCGCGCACGGTGGAATGGGGATTCCATGGTTGGGGCCGACCGGCGCGGCTGTGCCCTTTCTCGCGCGCGAAGGCCGGCGCTCTTCGCAGCGGCTGGGAGCCGAGCCGCGATCCGACAAACCTCTTGAAAGCATAGGAGTTTCAGTGCACCATGGAAACATGATCCGCAGGATATGTTTGTTGCTGGCAGTGGGCCTTTCGCAGCCCGGATTGCAGGCCGAGATCCGGAAAAAGAGCGATACCGTGGCCGATAAGACGGTCCATGCCGCCACGACGGCGGGTCATGGCGTCAAGGCGGGCGCGCAAAAGTCCGGCGAGGCGGTCACTGGCGCGGCCCAGGCGACGGCGCACGGCACCGTGGCGGGGGTGAAGGCCGCCGGGAAGGGTGTCGCCAACGTCGCCAAGGGCGTGGTGCATGCCACCGGCAAAGGGCTGGAGAAGACGGGTGGCGCGCTGTCGAAGAGTGGGCAGTAAAACCGGGGGACAGACGGCTCAGTCCACACGGCGCAGAGGCGACCGGGCGTTGCTAGAAAGACTTGTGCGCGCCTAGGACAGAGACGTCAGTCCCCGGTTTTTCTCGGGGGCGGGGGCGAACCGGGCTCGCGTTGGATTTCGAGGGTGCGCGTGGGGAAGGGGATGCGGATGCCTTCGCGGCGGAAACGCGCGAGCAGCCGGCGCCGCAGCAGGTCGGTGACGGCGTACTGCGCCGCCACGTCCGACACAGCGACAACCAGCGTAAAGTCGAGGGCCGAATCGCCGAAGCCGGGATTGAGGCGGTTGACCGGGGCCGGCGCAGGGAGCAGACCGGCAATCTGGCCGATGGCGTCGCGGACCTCTTCCAGCACGACGCGGTCGAGCAGTTCGATATCCGTGTCGTAGGCGACGCCGTAAGGGATGGGCACGCTGAGCGGCGCGGCGGGCTGGCTGAAATTGGTGACGATAGCCTCGGCGAGCTTTGAATTGGGGATCAGCACCATGTTGTTATCCAGCGTGCGCAGCGTGGTGATGCGCCAGTGGATGTCCATCACGTAGCCTTCGGTGGTCTGGTCCAGGCGGATGAAATCGCCCTTGTGCAACTGGCCGGCCAGGCTCACATAGAAGCCGGAGAAGACATTGGCCAGAGTGTCCTTCAGGGCAAAGGAGACGGCGATGCCGCCGACGCCCAAGGTGGCCAGTGCGGGCCAAGCCTGGATGCCGAAGCCGCTGAGGATGATCAGCACTGCCGGCACGGCCCAGAAGAGCCGGATCATGGTTTTGGTCAGGGTCGTGATCTGAATACCGGTGGCGCTGCGGCGCATGGAGTGCTCGAGCAGCACGATGCTGACGCGGGCGACGGCCACGGTGACCGAAATAGTCAGCAGAATGAGCGTGGCGAGCGACAGGGCATGGGCGACGCGCGCGGGCACGTCGCGCTCGTCAAGGTCGGCCACGGCGATGACCAGCGCCAGCAGCACCACCCAGTAGCGGGCCGGCCATCGCAAAGCGCCCACCAGCGTGTCGTCGAGGTCCGTCCCGGTGCGTACGGCAATGCGCTCCATGGCCCGGAACAGCAGGCTTTTGGCGGCCCAAACTACAGCCAGGACCACCAGGAAGACGAGCGCGAAGCGCCACGCGCCGTGCCATTCGGTCCACAGGCGCAGGGCACGACCCAGGGAATCGACATCGGGGATTGCGAAGAGAGATGGCATAAGCCGCAGCGTGGCGCGCGACGGGTCCGCGAGAACCGCCGCTACTCCTCCTTACGGCGCACCGCGAGTCCAGCCGAGCGGAGCGCGCGATCGACGTCTTCCAGTTTCAGGCGCGAGGCGTCGTATTGAACCCAAAGGGAATCGAGCGCCGGGCTGAGGCGGACTGCCTGGAGCCCGTAAATGCCGTGGGCGCGGCCGATCTGGTCCAACAGGGCCTGGTCCACAACATCACTCAGCGCGTAGGTCACGTCCACCTTGGTCATGGCAACAGACAGGATAGCAAAGGGGCCGCGGGACGGCGGCGGGCCAGAGGCCTGTCGATGTGAATTTGCGAGCATGCGCCAAACCGTTGGCCGGCGCGGGGCGCAGGATCGACGGTGGACTATGGCCGCGTGCGCTTGACGTTGACGCGCATGTAGGCGAGGCGGAAGCCGGCGCGCTCGTAGTTGCGGTGCGAGGCGCTGCCGGGCAGGACGCAGGCCATGGCCAGATCGCAGCCGGCGCGGGCGGCGCGGGCGAGGCGCTCGCGGATGAGGGCGCTTTGCAGGCCGCGGCCGCGGGCCTCGGGCAGGGTGGCATCCCCAAAGAGGAGAGCGACGCCGTCGACGATCGAACCGCCGGCCGCAGCGACGGCCACGGAGCGATCGTCGCGCGGGAGGCGCACGAGCAGGGTCTCGCCATAGAGCGGGAGATTCTCGATCAGCTCAAGGGGCGTTTCAAAACCGCGGGCAACCACGTCGAGCCACTCGCGGTGCGTGGCGGCGGTGACCGACTCGATGTCCAGACCCTGCACGGCCAAGGCGGCGTCGGCGGCGGAGAGCGGCCGGACGAGCACGTTATTGAACTCGATGAGGGTGTAGCCGCGCTCCATGACGGCGGCCACGAGGCCCGTGTCGGCCATGGGGCAGAGATCGATCAGGCAGTCGCTGCCGCGCTCGAAAAAGAAGCGCTCCAGGCGCTCGACCTCGGCGGGCGAGACGGGCCCGGACATGCCGCAACCGAGGGCGTGCGTGGCGGGGGAGCCGGGGCCGGCGTAGAGCGCGCATCCACCGGCGATGAGCTCGGATTCGAAGGCCGTCGTGGCGCGGGCGAGGTGCAGGGCGTTGGCGGCTTCGGCGGCTTCGAGCCGGCGCGCGAGAACGAGATCCGAGGAACGGATTTCCGGCGCCATGGGGTCAGGGTAGCATTGCAGCCCACGGGGCCGGCGGGGAGGCGAGGGCGATTCCGAGAGGCGCGCCAGCGCGAGACGGGAAGAAGCGGGCGTCCTCGACCGGGCGCGTTTAGGCCGAGAGAACTGCGTCCTCGGGCGGATTGTCTTGAGGGGATGCGGCGTTGCGCTCGTTTCGTTGCTGCGGGCGCGAAGCGTGGGAGAGACTGGACGCAGCGACACTTATAGTCCGAGGAGAATTCGGCCAGGGCCACGCCGGTGGGCTGCCGGGCGTTCAGATGCGGACCGCCTGCGGCCAAGGGGTTTGGCGGGCGGCCGTCCAGAGAGTGTTCACATAGGACAGCGCGAAGTAGTTCTGCAAGAGATGCAGCCAGAAGGCGCCGCGATCGGTCAGTTCGAGAACGGAGCCGCAGCGACACGCGAGACCAGCCCCTTCGACGGCGCGCAGCAGGCGGCGGGCCTTGCGGGAGTCGGGGCCCAGAGCGTGGTCGAGGAGATCGAGCGGAACGCGGGTCTCATAGAAGCGCCAGTAGAGCCACCACCAGCCTTGCATCCGGCCGGCGAAAGGCATGCGCAGCGCAATCGGAGAAAGACCCGAGTCGAGCGCCTCGATCCAGGCCGAGAGATCGAAGGTGTTCAGAGCAAAGCCATCGGCGAGGTGCGAGCCGGCGCCCGGCCCGATGCCGATATAGCCGTCGCGCGTCACAGAGGAATAACGCGGCCCGGGGCCGCGTTTGAAGCTCCAGACGGAGACGCGCTGATAGCCGTGGGCGCAGGACCAGTCGCAAATCGCCCGGTAGTGATTGCGACGGGTGGCGAGATCCGGCATGCGCACGGCATTCAGACGCAGATACCGGCCGATGGAGGAGTAGGGAAACGTGAAGAGAGGGTAGGCGGTGATCTGGTTCGCGCCGAGCGAGGCGGCGCGGGTCAGATCGGCCAGGACGTCGTCCACGGTCTGACCGGGAATGGCAAACATGAGGTCGGCATTGACAGAGCGGAATCCATTTTCGGCGAGAAGCGCCAGGGCCCGCGCGCCGACGGCGGGATCGTAGCGGCGGCCGATGGCCTGGAGCTGGCGGGCCTGAAAAGACTGCACGCCGAGTGAAACCAGGGTGACGTCCAACTCATGGAGACGACGAACGGCGGCGGCGCAGATATCGGGAGGGCTGGTCTCGATGCAGATGTCGCCGGCGAGGTGGAATCGCTCGCGCACGCGGTCGAGCACGCGGGCAACGGAGTCGAGAGCATGGGTGGGCGTACCGCCGCCGACATAGACGCTGGAGATTTCGGCGCGTCCGAGGGCATCGGCCCAGCGGCCGACCTCGGCGAGCGCGGCGCGGGTATAGGGCGCGATGAGCGCGTCGTCGTAGGGGACCTTGGTGTAAGGACAATAGGGGCAGCAGTGGCGGCAGAAGGGCACGTGCAGGTACAGCGCGGTCCGAGCGGCGGGCGGCGGCTTCCATGCGGGAGCGGGCGGCGCGAAGGACCAACGATGTTCAGGGCCGACGAGGTACGAGCGCAGGCCGCGCGTCACCAGGCGCGCGAGGGTGCGCGACGGACCGATCACCAGTACCTCCCCATGGCCAGCAGCGCGGTCGGGCGCAGACGTTGGCATTGCACGATCTCGACGCAGGCCGCATAGCCGCAGTCCGAGCAGACATGGTCGGGAGCGCGGCAGCAGACGAACTCGCCGTCGACATCGGCGACGCGGGCCGCGGGGGTGCGCCGCGTCCATTTGCCGGACTGGAGCGCGCGCAGTCCGGCGCGCGAGTTCAATACCGGCAGACCTTCCCGAATGCACGCGAGAAGCCGCTCGATGACCGGGGAACGCTCCTCCGCCGCAAGGAACAGTTCGTCGCGGCCGTAGTAGGGGGTGTGGAAATAGAACATCACGCCGAGCACGGGCAGAGCGGTGTCGCGGACCCAGCCCAGAAAGCGCTCGAAGCCGTCCTGGGTGTTGCGGTCGATCACGTAGATCAGAGCCGTCCTGGGCTGCCCTTCGGCTCGGATCGCGCGCTCCAGCGGCGCGAAATGAGGTCCGCGGCGCGTCTCGAAAGTACCGGGCAGCCCGTCCATGCCGACCCAGACCAGGTCGGCGGAAGTATTGATCCCCAGGAGCCCATTCGTATAAAGGTGGACATGGAAGAAGCCGATCCGCCGGGCCTCTTCGATGGCGTCCTCCACGGTGCGGCTGCCGTCGCGCCAGAGCATCGGCTCGCCCCCCGTAAAGTAGAGCTCACGAAACCCGCGCCGGAAGGCATCGCGCAGGATGAGGACCAGGCGTTCCCAAGTCATGTCCGGACGGCCGGTGTTGGCCACGCGACAACCGCGGCAGGCCAGATTACAGCGGTCCGTGACCGCGATGCCATAGAACAATGGGTCCGGATGGCGCAGAACCGAGAAACGCCAGGCGTAGGGCAGGTAGAAGCGGAGCATGCGCAGGGCGCTACGTACGTTCGCGGGCATCGGCGGGTCGGTTCCCCTTCCTATTAGATCAGGGAGGCACACGTCGAAAGGGAAAAGTACAGCGAGGCGCGGCGAGGTTAGGCGAGCAGCCACTCCGAAGGTTTCCAGAAGGGGCCATATTGCTCGTAGCGGCGGAGCAGGCGCTCGTGAATCTTCTTTTTGCCGGCGCGGGCGGCATAGAACATCGGTCCGCCGCGCCAGGCGGGGAAGCCGTAGCCGAACAGATAAACGATGTCGACGTCGACGTCGCGCAGGGCGACGCCTTCTTCGAGCAGGCGCGCGCCCTCGTTGATCAAGGCGTCGAGGCAGCGCTCGGCGATCTGGTCGGGAGTGAAGAGGCGTTGCGGAATGGCCATCTCGGCGGCGTAGAGGCGCAATTGCTGCTCGACGTCGGGATCGGGGATCGACTTGCGGTCGTCGCAGTAGAGGTACCAGCCGGCGCCGGACTTCTGGCCGAGGCGGCCCTGGCCGACGAGGCGATCCTCAAACGTGTCGGCGTCGAGAAAGACGCGCCCCTGCTGCAGGGCGATGCGCTTGATGCGCGAGTAGAGGTCGAGACCGGAAAGGTCGCCGACGGCGAGCGGGCCCATGGCCATACCCCAATCGACCAAAGCCTTGTCGACGGTCCAGGGCTCGGCGCCCTCTTCGGCGATGGCCACGGCCTGGCTGCGGTAGGGCAGAAACATGCGATTGCCGATGAAGCCGAAGGCGTTGCGCGAGACGACGGCGGTCTTGTTCAGCCGCCGGGCGAGGTCCATCGACGTGGCGAGGACTGCGGCGCTGGTGGCGGAGCCGCGGACCACTTCGAGCAGCTTCATGACCGGCGCGGGGCTGAAGAAGTGATGGCCGACGACGAACTCGGGGCGCCTGGTCACGGCGGCCAGGGCGTCGATGTCGAGGGTCGAGGTATTGGAGGCGAGGATCGCACCGGGTTTGGCGGCAGCATCGAGATCGGCGAAGACGCGCTTCTTCAAATCGAAGTCTTCGAAGACGGCCTCGACAATGATGTCGCATTGTTCGAAGCCCTCCCAAGCGGGGGCGGGCGTGATCAGGGCCACGCGATTCTGCGCCTCCTTGGGGATGAGCCGGCCCTTCTCGACCTGGGCTTCGTAGGCGGCGCGGATGCCGGCCAGTGCGCGCTCGAGGACATCCGGATCGGCGTCCGCCAGAAGCACCGGGATCCCTGCGTTGGCATAACACTGGGCGATGCCGGCACCCATGGCGCCCGCGCCCAGGACGGCGGCCTTCTGCACCTCGAGCGGGGTTACGTCTTTGGTCAGATCGGGGATGCGGGCGACGGTGCGTTCTCCGAAGAAGGCGTGGATCAAGGCGCGGGACTGCTCGCCATGGAGACATTCGGCGAAGAGCTGGGCCTCGCGTTGCAGACCCTCCTCGAAGGGCAAGGAAGCCGAGGCGCAGACCGCCTCGGCGGCGGCGAGGGGGGCTGTCTGATGGCGCAGACGGCTGCGCGCCATGCCGGCAACGCGATCGGCGAGCGCGCGGGCCTGCTGGGGGTCAGTGAGTTTGGCGGAGAGCTCGCGCGTGCGGCGCGGCCTGGGCCGGGCGCGGGCGAAGGCCATGGCGGCGTCGAGCAGGTCCGTCACGACGGCGT
>JBEKHU010000050.1:0-10145 GCA_050012115.1 Bryobacteraceae bacterium
CGTGAAAAAGTCCCCGGCCATTCCCTTCCTTCCCCCTGCAGCGCCAGGAACACGGGCTGGCCTTTCAGCGGCGCGAGCGCCGCCAGCAGTTGCTCGTCGTTCGTCACCGGGAAGCCCTTCCCGCCGTTGATCGCGATGCCGTACTGGATGCCGTCCTTGCGCGATTTCTCCAGCGCCTGCTCGATCGTCCAGCCGCCTTTCAGATGAACATGGAAGTCCGCCAGCGGGTAGTTCGCCGCTTCCAGGCGCAGAATCTGCTTGTCGGTCTCGTCCCACACCGGCAGCGCCACCTCCGGCGCGGCGTCCGGCAACGCGCGCACGCGCACGCCGCGGAAGAACACCTTCGAGCCCGCATCGTGGCCCTGCAACGCAAACGTGCCGTGGTCCAGCACCCGGCCGCCATGCTCGTCCGCCTGCGGGTGCTCCGGTTCGATGTAGTCGACCAGCAGCGTGCCGTTCACCCGCACCTGCACGCGCTTGCCCTGAACCACGATGTTCATCCGGAACCACTCGTCGTCCCGCACCAGTTGCTTGTAGATATTGCGCACGGCGTACAGCGAGCCCGTCTTCTTGCGCTCGATGTAGCTCCCCTCGCCGGTGCAGGTGTTGCAGATCTGCACCTCGAAGCCCTTCTCCGGCCACCCTTTGTCCTGATATTGCGTGTGGAAATACACGCCGGAGTTCGCGCCCGGCCGGGCCATTACTTCCACCGCCAGTTCGAAGTTCCGGAAGTCGGCGTTGCGCACCGGACCCGTGTAAAACAGGTGCGACCGCGGCCCCTGGGCCGTCAGCAGCCCGTCCACGACCTTCCACGTGGCCTGGTTTTCCGCCGCCTTCCAGCCGTTCATCGACCGGCCGTCGAACAGGTCCGTCCATTCGGGACCGGCCTGCGCGCCAGCCGCCGCGGCCAGACAGAGCATCAGTACAAAAGGCCTGAACATAGGGAGCTCCCCTCCGAGTCTATCGTTGAAACGCCGGCCCATGCGGCCGCTGCGGGGCCCTTAGTTCTGCTTCTGTTTCGCGTCTTCCTTCTGCTTCGCGTCGTCTTTCTGCATGGCGTCCGCCTTCCGCTTCGCCTCTTCCGCGATCTTCTGAATCTCCGGTTGCAGGTCGCCCGTCAGTTTCTGCATCATCGTCATCATGCGTTGCATCATCTGCGGCATCTTTTCGAGCATTGCTTTGCCCGCAGGCGATCTATAGAAGCTCACGATGCCGTCGATCTCCTCCTCGCTGAAGACCTCCGCATAGAGCTGGACGCATATCGGTTTGACTTTTTCATAGCTCCAGTGGTCGGCGATCAACGCCATCACCTTCTGCATGATCTCCTCGGCCAGCGCGCGCGCTTCCGCCGGCCCGTCCATCTTTTTCAACTGCTCTATCTGCATGCTTTGCATCTGTTCCAGCATCTGCTTCATGGTCTGGTCGTAGTGCATGAGTTGCAGCATTTCATCGATCTTCGCCTTCTTGCTGGCTTCATCTGCCAGGATCGGAGCGGCCGAGCACAGCAGGAGTGTGCCCAGGACAAGCGCGCTAACGAGGGATTTCATGCGACTATCTTACCCGTTTCTCTGCATTCGCCGGTGCGCTCCATTTGGTAGTTTGATAGACACATCGGAACGCCGGAAGGAGACCCGCCGTGAGTTGGACACGAAGGCAATGGTTGGGCGCGGCCGCCGCCGCCGCGCTGCCGGCGCAAGGCGCCCAGACCGCCCGTCAATGGAAGATCGCCCTGTTCTCGAAGCCGCTGCATTTCCTGCGCGGTGATGCGCTCGCCCGCGCCACGTTGGAGGCCGGCTTCGATGGCCTCGACATCACCGTCCGCAAGGGCGGCCACGTCGAGCCCGACGCCGCCTCCACCGAACTGCCGCCCCTCGTGGCGCTGCTGAGAAAGAGCGGGCTGGAGGTGCCCATGGTGACCTCCGGCATTGTCGATGCCTCGACGCCCGGCGTGGAGGATTTCGTCCGCCTGCTGGCCGGCCTGGGCATCCGCTACTACCGCTGGGACGGCTTCCGCTACGATCCGGCGCAACCCTTCCCGCCGCAACTCGACGACTTCCGCCGCCGCTCCACCGCGCTCGCCGCTCTGAACGCCCGCCATGGCGTGATGGCGATCTACCACACCCACTCCGGCATGCCCTACGCCAGCGCCTCCATCGTCAGCTTGCGCGAGATGTTCCACGATGCCGACCCGCGCGGCGTGGGCATCAACTACGACATCGCGCACGCCACCGTGGAAGGCGGCCTCTCCGGCTGGATCCAGTCCTTCCGCTTGTGCCAGGACCGCATCCACGGCGTCGCCGTGAAGGACTTCGTCTGGTCGCTCAATGCGCCCGGCGATTGGCGCGTGCAATGGACCCCGCTCGGCGAAGGCATGGTGCGTCTCCGCCAATTCGTCCGCCTGCTCCGCGACAGCTCCTTCGCCGGGCCTATCCAGTTGCACGCCGAGTACCCGCTCGGCGGCGCCGAAAACGGCAACCGCGAAATCTCCATCCCGCCCGCGGCCGTCATCGCCGCCCTGAAACACGATTGCACCGTGCTGCGCGCGGCGCTGCAGGCAAGCTAGTCCGAGCCGCGCCACGACCGTAACCGAGCCGGGGTTGTTAACGAGCCGCGACTAAAAGGAGCGGTCGCGTCGCGTTACGAGCCGTGACCAAAGGGAGCGGCCTTTGCGTTGCAGCGAGCCGCGACTAAAAGGAGCGGTCTTCGCGTTGTTACGACCCGCGACCAAAGGGAGCGGCCTTTGCGTTGCAGCGAGCCGCGACTAAAAGGAGCGGTCTTCGCGTTGTTACGACCCGCGACCCCAGGGAGTCGTCATGCCGAACCGAGCATCCGAAGCAGTTGGCGCGGGTGCGCCCGCGAAGTGTTTGCCAGCGCCATTACAGTGGGAGCAGCCACGGGCAGGATGGCCCAGAATGGGCCGGGGTCGTCTGTATGTTATTGATTCCAGGTAGAAAATAGGGCCCAGCTTGGGCCGTTTCGTTGGAGTGAGAGGCCGCGATAAACGACGCCACAATGATCCCAAAGTCGACCATTCCAACGCAGTCCAACGAGTTCCTTGAACTCGGGACCTGGGTCGGCCGGGCGGCCCCTCGGGCGATTCAATTGACTACCAACCCGGGCCCCTGGCTTCGGGTCGCCGCCGCCCGCACCGCCCGCAGTTGCGGCAGAATCGCACCCAGCTCCACGGCTCCCGACTCCGGCTGCCCCAGCCCGAAGTACAGCGCGCGATACAGCGCGAACAGCTCCTCGTACACCGCCGCCTCGCGCGGCTCCGGCTGCACCACGCGGAAGCTTGGGCACAGCGCCGCCTGCGCCTCTTCGATCGTCTTGAACGCCCCCGCCGCGAGGAACGCGAAGATCGCCGAGCCCAGGCTCGTCACCTCCTGCTGCGGCACCAGCACCGGTTTGTTGAACACGTTGGCGTAGACCCGGTTCAGCGTCTCGTTGCGCTGCGGCACGCCGCCGCCGTTGATCACGCGGTCCACCCGCACGTCGTAGCCTGCCATCCGCTCCAGGATAATCCGCGTATGGAACGCCGTGCCTTCAATCGCCGCGAACAGTTCGTCCTGCGCCGTCGTGCCCAGCGTCCAGCCCAGCGTCGCACCGCCCAGGTTGGGGTTGACCAGCACCGTCCGGTCGCCGTTGTCCCACGTCAGCCGCAGCAGGCCCGTCGAGCCCGCACCGTAACTCTCGATGCCCGCGGACAGTTCTTTGACGCTCGTGCCTGCGCGGCGCGCGATCGCCTCGAAGATGTCGCCGACCGCTGACAGGCCCGCCTCGATGCCGTAGCAGTCCGGGTGCACCGAGCCCTTCACCACGCCGCACACGCCCGGGATCAGGCCCGTCTGCCGCGCGATCGCCATGATGCAGGTCGACGTGCCGACCACGTTCACGATGTCGCCTTCGCGTATGCCCGCCCCGATGGCGTCCCAATGCGCGTCGAAGGCGCCGACTGGAATCGGGATCCCGGCGCGCAGCCCCAGCTTCGCGGCCCACTCCGCGCACAGCCTTCCCATCAGTACGCTCGATACCGCGCACTCCGCCGCAAGCTTGTCCCGAATCCCTTCCAGCAGCGGATCGACCTCGCTCAGAAACTCCTGCGGCGGCAGCCCGCCCAGCTCCGCGTTCCACATCCACTTGTGCCCGCTCGCGCACACGCTGCGCCGCACCTCGGCCGGATCCTTCAGCCCGCACAGCACCGCCGCCACGTAGTCGCAATGCTCCATCGCCGTCACCAGGCGGTCCCGCTTGTCGGGATTGTGCCGCAGCCAGTGCAGCAGTTTCGAGAAGCCCCATTCCGACGAATACACGCCGCCGCACCAGGACAGCGCCTCCAGGCCCATCGCGCGACCCTTCGCCGTGATCTCCGCCGCCTCGTCCTTGGCCCGGTGGTCGCACCACAGGTAGTAATCGTCCAGCGGCTCCAGCCCCTCCCCCAGCGGGATCACCGTCGAGCCCGTCGTGTCCAGGGCGATCGCCTCCACGGCCGCGCCGTCCACCCCTGCCGCCTGCAACGCGGCGCGAGTCGCCTCCCCGAGCGCCCGCATGTGGTCCGAGTGCCTCTGCGTGGCATGGTCCGGATCTTCCCTCTTGCGGATCACCGGGTATTCGGCGACCGCCGACCCGAGCCTTCCCCGCGCGCTGTCGAACAGTGAAACCCGCACGCTCTGCGTGCCGAAATCGACGCCGGCGACGATGGACATGTGTGCCTCCCCGAACTGCACACATTATCAAACCCCGCCCCCGCGTGCGCGCCGCCGCCGCCGCGGCTACGCTGGTAGCACGACCATGCTTCTGAAATCACTGCGCGAAGAAGTCCTCGAGGCCAACCTGGAGATCGTCCGCCGCGGCCTGGTGCTCTACACCTTCGGCAATGCCAGCGGCTTTGACGCCGCCAGCGGGCTGGTGGTCATCAAGCCCAGCGGCGTGCCTTTCGACCGGCTGACCCCGGGCGACATGGTGCTGACGAACCTCGACGGCCAGGTCGTCGAGGGCGAACTCCGGCCCTCCTCGGACCTCCCCACCCACGTGCTGCTCTACCGCGCCTTCGACGCGATTGGCGGCATCGTCCACACCCATTCCACCCTGGCCACCGCCTGGGCCCAGGCCGGCCTCGAGATCCCCTGCTTCGGCACCACCCACGCCGACTATTTCCACGGACCCGTGCCCGTGACCGGCCCCCTCTCCGACGAGGAGATCGAAGGCGATTACGAGCACAACACCGGCCAGGCCATCGTGCGGCGCTTCGAGACCCTCGATCCACATGCCTGCCCCGGAGTGCTGGTCCGTCACCACGGCCCCTTCGCCTGGGGCCGCACGCCCGCCCAGGCCGCCGAGCACGCCGTGATCCTCGAGGAAATCGCCCGCATCGCCGCCCGGACCGTCGCCCTCAACCCCGAGCTCCAGCCCATCCGCCGCTCGCTTCACGACCGCCACTTCCTCCGCAAACACGGGCCCCACGCGACCTACGGGCAGGGTTGACGCCTTCTTCAGCGCGTCCGGTTTCTGGGCGACTGCCACCACCGCTGCAACCGTCCCGATCCGAGGCAAACAACGGTTCAGATAAAGGCCTCCATGCGGCGGTTGGAGGTACAATCGTCGGCAGCCATTAGGTGAAAACAGACATTCGGGCCGGAATTTGCGCTGGCCGCCAACCCCGAATGGAATTCCTGATCCAACGTGTTTTCGCCCGCCGCAAAGCAGGAGTGCCCAAAGATGAAACTCACTTCCGCCGTTCTGGCCGCGTTGGTGGCCGCGAGCGCCGTCGTTCCGCTCCCCGCTCAGGTCAAGCAGCGCCCGCTGCCCCGTCTGGTGAAGAAGGACGGCCGCTTCGCCCTGTTCGTGGACGACGCTCCGTATCTGATGTTGGGCGCCCAGGTGCACAACTCCAGCACCTGGCCGGCCATGCTGCCCAAAGTCTGGCCCGCGATGGAGTATCTGAATGTCAACACGGTCGAAGCCCCGATCTACTGGGAGCAGTTCGAACCGCGCCCGGGCCAGTTCGACTACACCGTGCTCGACACGCTCCTGGCCCAGTCGCGCCAGCATCGCCTGCGCCTCGTCCTGCTCTGGTTCGGCACCTGGAAGAACGGCAGCCAGCACTACATGCCCGAGTGGATGAAACTCGACCCCGCCCGCTATCCGCACGTGGTCGATAAGGACGGTCGCGCGGTCGATTCGCCCTCGCCCTACGCCGCCGCGTCGCTCGCTGCTGACAAGGCCGCCTTCACCGCTTTCATGCGCCACCTCAAGTCCGCCGACCCGCAGCGCACCGTGATCATGGTCCAGGTCGAGAACGAGCCCGGCACCTGGGGCAGCGTCCGCGATTACTCGCCCGAGGCTCAAAAGCTCTTCGCAGCGCCCGTGCCGCCCGACGTCCTCGCCGCGATGCAGGTCAAGACCGCCGCGCCCTCCCCGAACTGGCAGGAAGCCTTCGGTCCCGAGGCCGAAGTCAACTTCCACGCCTGGTCCGTGGCCAAATACGTCGGCCAGGTCGCCGCCGCCGGCAAGGCCGTCTATCCTCTGCCGCTCTATGCCAACGCGGCTTTGCGCAACCCGCTCAAGCCCGGCGCCCCCGGCAGCTACGAGAGCGGCGGCCCCACCGACAACGTGCTCCCCATCTGGAAGGTCGCCGCGCCCGCGCTCGACGTTCTGGCGCCCGACATTTACATGAACGACGCCGCCGCGTATGTGAAGGTGCTCGAACTCTACCACCGCGACGACAACCCGCTCTTCGTGCCCGAGACCGGCAACCCTGCCAATGCCCGCTTCTTCTTCACGGCGCTTGGTCTGCAGGCCATCGGCTTCTCGCCCTTCGGGATGGATTACACCCACACCCGCGCCGCGTCGGATCCTGCCCATCCGCGCGAGGAGTTCCTCACTCCCTGGGCCCTGAATTACCGCTTGATCGGCCCCATGCAACGCGAAATCGCCCGCCTCAATTTCGAAGGCAAGCTCCAGGCCGTGGCCGAGCGAAAGGACAGGCCCACGGAAACCCTGCCCTTCGGCGCCTGGACCGCGACGGTGACCTACGGAGTGGCCCGCAACGGTCGCGCCGTAGGCAATCCGGAGCCGACCGGCCGCGTCCTGGTGGCCCAGCTCAAAGACAACCAGTTTCTGGTGACCGGCTTTTCTTGCCGGGTCGACTTCCGTCCCGCCGGCACCGAGCAGCAACGCAAGTCCCAGCACATCGTGGAAGGAACCGGACAAACGCCCTCGGCCCTGATTGACGGCAAATGGCAGCACCGCCAGTTCCTGAAGGTCGAAGAGGGAATTTACGAAAACGGCGTCTTCAAATTCCTGCGCATCTGGAATGGCGACGAGACCGATTGGGGTCTCGAATTCGGCACCGAGCCGGTGGTCCTGCGCGTCTTGCTGGCCACTTATTAGAGATCGAGGCGGCCCTCGAATCCGCCGGCCAAACACCGCAAAAACACCGTGATTTCACCGTGCACGGCAAAACACGGTGAATTGTCGATAAGTCCTTTAGAACACCTTAGATACACGGTGACGCAAGGTTTTCGCGCAAAAATGCGTCTGTTAATGTTTGTAAGTCCTTTGTTTGCCACAGATCCACCGTGACGCACGGTGCAGCGTGTTAATGTGGCGCCTTAATGTTCGTAACTCCAATCATTGCCACACATCCACCGTGACGCACGGTGCCGCATGTTAATGTGCGTCAAAATGCCTATGAAATTCGCCTAAGCCCTTTAATTGCCACAGATCCACCGTGAAGCACGGTGACAATCGCGCAAGTCCTTTAAAACGTGATATTTGCGCGCCTGGTGCGCGCGCATTTGCCGCGCAATACGGCTAAGTCCTTTAGAAAACCGCAGTTACACGGAAACGCAAAAAACCGGTGTTTTTGCGGTAAAAACACGGTGAAACACGGTGTTTTCACGGTGAAATCACATTCCGCGCGCCGTGCGGCCAACCTTGCGCGTTCAGAAGCACCCGCGCACGCTCAAGTGTGCCCGGGGCGCTGAACGGCGTTCTTCTCTAGCGGTCAAAAAGAAGGCTGTCGCCGTGCAGATCGTCGATGCGCTGGCCTGCCACGCTTGCGGCGTCCGCCTGGTACGCCCGGACCCGGAAGGCGACCAACACGCAATCGTCGTCGATCAGGAAGCCCGATGGCCTCTTGAGTGGCCTGCTTGCCGGACAGCTACGGGTGGCGGGGCAAGCCGCATCGTCTCAGCGCGATACGGGATTTGCGTGTACTTTCCCCGGATTGAAGAGCCGGGGAGCGAAATCGTTCAGACACCGGCGCCACGTCAACCATTCGTGAGCCGTACCGGGCGACTCGAAATAAACGTTCGTGATACCGGCCTTGGTCAACTGCTCGCTGAAGTTCTTGGTGCCGGGGCCCTCCATCGAGCCGATCCCCAGAAAGAGGACCTTGACCTTCTTATTGAACGCGGCGGCATCCGCGAACACACCGTTATTGGAGGTCTTCGGGTCGAATGTGCCCCCACGACCGCCCGTGCTGCCGCTGAAACCGCCGATGTAGGCGAACTTATCGAGGTTGGCCAGGGTGGTCAGGAACGTCTGCATGCCTCCCATAGACAGGCCGGCCATGGCGCGGTTCTCCCGCCCAGGGCGCACCCGGTACGTCTTCTCGATCATGGGAATCAGATCGGTGAACATCATTTCGGTGAATGTCGCACCGGTGAAACCGGCCAGGCCGCTGCGCGCTGCCGGAGGGGGCTCTGCCTGACCTCCCGAGGCCGGTGGGGCGACTGGTCTTGGCGGGGGCCGGAGTCCGCGGGACGTGAAAATCGTCCCATCCTCGCCCGGCTTGACGGCGTTGAGGTTGTCCATGACGATGATCATCGGCTTGGCCTTCTTCACCGCAATCAGGTTGTCCAGGATGAAATCCGCATGCCCCTGGGTGTGCCAGCCTTGCTCGTTCTCGCCCCAACCGTGGAGCAGATACAGAACGGGATAGCGCGCCTTTCCGGTGTCATAGTCCGGCGGCGTATAGATGTAGCAGCGCCGCCACTTGGAGGTGACTTTGGAGTAGTACCACCGCTGGCTCACCTGGCCGTGCGGCACGTCTTTGGGGAGGTAGTAGTCTACGTCCGCCGCCTCGGGAATCTCGATGCCGCTGTTGTCCCAGCCGGAGCCGAAAAACGTCCGCGTGGCCGGATCGGCCACGATTGCGCCATCCACAACCAGTGAGTAGTAGTGGAACCCCTCCACCAGCGGCGTCGTGGTTACGGTCCAGGCTCCGTCGGCCCCCTTGACCATATCGAGCGTCTTGCCGACCCTGACCTGGACCTTTTGGGCGTCCGGCGCCACCAGGCGAAATGTCGCGCGATGGTCGGGATAAACACAGGGGTACTGCGCGCCCGGGACGTTCAATGTTGAGGGCTTGCATTCGTCCGTTGCCTGTCCCCAGCACAACCCGCAACCGAGCAGCGCCAACGTGAAGATTCTCATAAGTGCTCCTTTCCTGTGCGATAAGACCAAACAACTACCGGCCAAAGCCGGTAGGTTCCTCTGCAAGTGAAAGTCGCCTGGCGGCTGAAGCCGCCTGAAACTGGCCCCGGCTCACAGCCGGCTCAAGGCTCGGTGGGCGCGGTGATCTTGAGGCCCTCATCATCCTGGTCCCACTTCTGCTGGCCTGATCGATCTCTTGTGCCAGTTTGATTGAGAGTATAACGCTGGGCTCTCTCATTCCGCCTCGTGAATTGTGCCAGCGGTCTGGCACGGTGGTGCACTTGTCCGGGGGCAAGCGGGGCAAGCGGGTCAGCCTGACACGAGCGGTTGGTGATTCTGGCTAAAGCACCGGTCAGCTCTGCCACTTTCGCTTGATTCCCGTTCTACGCCTGATTTCGATGCTCCTCCGCCGGGCCCGGCCTTTCAACACGCGAACGACTGCACCTGATTTTCTTTCTCAAAGCCCCATTTCCTCCAAACCCGCTGAAAACGCTCTTCGAACATCCCCGAGTATTCATTCTCGCCAAACGGCAGTGCTCGGGCAGTGCTCGGGAATCATCGAGAATCTCCAAAGTGGCAGAGCCCTACACTGAACCCCTCTCCTGAGACAAGCGCGAAAGTGACAGGTTGCCGTTCGCTGTAATTCCGTTGGCGCACGGGCGTTGGCATTGCAGAATGAGCTTGGCCGGCGAAGCGGAGGCGGGCTC
>JBEKHU010000051.1:0-10089 GCA_050012115.1 Bryobacteraceae bacterium
ACCTGGCGGTCGCGCTCCTGCGCATCGGCCGCTGGAAAGAGGGGTTGGCGGAGTTGCACGAATGTCTCACGCGGGACCCGGCGAATCCCAAGCTGAAGGCAGCGTGGGACGATGCGATTCGTCAAGCGCCACCGGGATCGTGGGTCGAAGATGTGCCCGGGCCCGCTGCTAACTTACCCCGCCCATAGAGAAGCCGCACGGGCGGGAAGGAATCGCATACAACTTGCTCTGGTCACGGCGGCGAGTTTAGGGATGTTGAGTGGAAGATGCCATGGAACTCGTGAAGCAAGCCGTGGAGTTGGATCCGAAGGCGTTCAAGGCGCACTACGTGTTGGGAAGACTGCTCCCAAAAGCCGGACTGGCCGTTGAGGAAGTGCGCGAGCTGGAGATCGATCGCGGCAGCGATCCCAACTGTAGCGCCTTGCGATACCTTCTAACGGGTGCTTACAACGCTCTGAATCAGCCGGCGGATGCGAAGCACGAAAAGGGAACTTCCGAGCGCCTCAGGCAGACCGAGGATGTGTTTCGTCAAACCGGTATAATGCCCGCAGACTTTTCGAAGGCCCCTGAGGAGAGCAGCCTCAATGCCCATGTCTAACCTAGCCATACGCGACGTCGAGGCCTTTCCGCTGCGGGAACCCGCCTCTGGACACCGGTATACACTGCTGCGACTCCGGACTACATCCGGGCTGACCGGCTACGGCGAGTGCGCACGCGTCACCCTGCCGGAACTCGAGCAGGCGCGGCGTATCCTCGACAGCCGTCCGGCCAATGCCTGGGCAGGGCTTCCTGCCGGCACTCCGATGCGCGGTGCGCTTTGCACGGCCCTGGCTGATCTTACCGCCAAGGCTTGCGAAACGCCCTTGTTCAGGCTGCTCGGCGGGCCTACCCGCACCAAAGCGCGCGCCATCACCTCGCTTGAGGGTTCGACCGACGACCAGTTGGCCGCCTCGCTCCAGGCCGGCATGAAGGCTGGTTTTCGGGCCTTCGGCGTGCCATTATCGGGACTGGCCGCCGGCGGCGCGGCGCAGGCGTTCGTGCATGCAGTCCGGGCGCGTGTGGAGAAACTGCGGTCCGCGGGCGGGCCCGGCGTCGATTGGGTGTTGTACGGGGATGCCGCACTGGAACCGGCCCAGGCCGGCCGCCTGGCGGCGGACCTGGAAGACCTGCACCTGCTCTGGTTCGACGAGCCCTGCGGCTTGCACGCCCTGGCCGCCGTCAGGCGGATGGCGGAAGAGACAGTGACAACTCTGGGATTCGGCCGCGACGTGCGCGAGGTGGCACGCTTCCAGGCATTGCTGCGCGAGGGACTCGCCGGCGTGTTGCGTCCGGACATCTCGTTCCACGGGATCGCGGGCGTTCGGGCCATAGCGGCTTTGGCGGAGACTTACTACGTGGCGATTGCGCCTCACCAAAATGGAGGGCCGGTCGCAACCGCCGCCGCCATTCACACGGCCGCCAGCGTGCCGAACTTTTTCATCCAGCATGTGGCCCTTCCAACGGACGCGCGGGACCGGGAGATGCGCCGTGTGCTGGTACGCGAGCCTGTCGAGACCGCCGGTGAAGGGTTTTTGGCGTTGCCTTCAGGAGCCGGCCTCGGCATTACCATCAACCCTAAGGCGCTGCAACAATACGAGGACACCACGCCATGAAGCGAAGGCACTTCCTGCACCAAGGGATGTTGGGTCCGGCGCTGCTGGCTCGCGCCGCGGCGAGTAGCCTATGCAAGTGCGCGGATCCGTACTCCACCTTCGCGCTGGACGACGGTCCGCTGACGCGATTCGGATCCGGCCTGAAGATCACAAACATGAAGGTCTTCGGGGTCACGCTCGCCAAAGACTCAGATCGACCCTATGTTTTTGTCAAGCTCGAAACCAACCAGGGCTTGGTCGGCTGGGGCGAAGGCACCCTGGAAGGCAAGGCCGGCGCAGTGCTGGCTTGCATCCAGGATTTCCGGGAGTTTGTCATCGGACAGGACCCAATGCCGGTGGAGCACCATTGGCAGGCGATGTATGTTCACAGCTTCTACCGCGCCGGCCCGGTGATGGGCTCGGCCATCTCGGCCATCGATCAGGCGCTGTGGGATATCCGGGGCAAGGCGCTTGGGATGCCGGTGTATCAACTGCTCGGCGGCCCGCTCGATGCGCGCGGCGTGCGCGGCTACTATCACGTGTTTGCGGAGAACCGGGAGCAGTTACTGAAATTGCGGGAATCCGCCAAGGACCCGGGCGTGACGTGCTTCAAGGATGGCTTGGCCGAGCCCTTCGAATGGATCGAGACTAACGCTAAGATCGAGCGCGCGGTCGCGCATATGCAGATGCTCCGCGAGACCCTCGGCCCGAATATAGACATCGCGGTGGACTTCCATGCCAAAACCAGTCCAAGTGTGGCGTCGATTCTCCTGCGGGAAATCGATCCCTTGGGCTTCCTGTTCGTCGAGGAACCCTGCCCGCCGGAGAATGTGAAGGCCATGGCGCGGATTTCGCGGCGCTGCCGGACACCCATCGCTACCGGCGAGCGCCTGATCGCCTCGTACGGCTGCCGGGAGTTGATCGAGTTGGGCGCGGTCAGCATCCTGCAAACGGATATCAATCACGTGGGTGGAATCACGGGACTGTGCAAGGTGGCGGCCATGGCGAACATCTCCGGAATCTCGCTCGCTCCGCACGCCTGCGAAGGTCCGGTCGGTGGCCTTGCCACCTTGCATGTGGACGCCTCCCAGCGGAACTTCCTGGTTCAGGAAATCTGTAGCGGAATCCAGGCGGGCGAAAAGGAAAGGATCTGGGAGGAATGGTTCGGCTTCCCGGCCATGCGCATGTGCGACGGGCGCTTTCCGCTCCCCACCACGCCGGGGCTGGGTTTCGAGTTGAGCGAGAGCTCTTTGGCCAGGTTCCCGTTCGGAGGCACGCGGCCCATGGCCCGCCCATATCACGAGGATGGCTCGGTCGCCGCGTGGTGAAGTCGGCTCTGCGGCCCGGCCGCGAGTTTTATGGCTGGACTTGAAGTTTCTGTTCTGAGAGCCAGGCAATCCAGCATTCGGAAGTGATGGTGAACTAAATAGCATGATTCGAACATGTAGGTTAGCCCTATCGGGCGGGATGGTGTTCGCCTCAATTGCGCTATGCGCTGGCCCTTATCCCATCCGCGTCGGCCCCGACCATCGCCACGTGGTAGATCAAACGGGCTCGCCGTTTCTGATCCATGGGGACACACCGTGGTCACTGATTTCCGGCCTGACTCGGGAAGAAGCGGAGCAATACCTCGAGAATCGCCGCCAGAAGGGATTCAATTCCATCATCGTGAACCTCATCGAGCATAAGTTTCACGGACCGATCGACCGGTATGGTGAGGGACCCTTCACGACTCCCGGCGACTTTTCGACACCGAACGAAAAGTACTTCGAACACGCCGACTGGGTGATGCGTCAGGCGGCGCAAAAGGGGATCCAGGTTTTTCTGGCGCCGATCTATCTCGGCTACATCAACACTGACGAAGGCTGGATCGAAGAGGCGCTCGCCAACGGTCCGGAAAGGTGCCGCGCCTGGGGGCGGTACGTAGGAAAGCGGTACCGCGGCTTTGACAATCTCGTTTGGCTCATCGGGGGAGACCGCAATCCGGAAAGCGCCCGGGAAGATGTGGACGCCATCGTTGCCGGCATTAAGGAGTTCGACACGCGGCACCTGTTCACGGCGCATTGCCACCCCGAGAACTCTGCGATGGATCAGTACAAAGTCGATGGATGGCTGGATCTGAATGACACGTACACCTATGGAATCGTGCACCGGAAGCTTCTCGCCGACTACGATCGCGCGCCCGCCATGCCGTTCTTTTTGATCGAGACGACCTACGAAGGCGAACACAACGCCTCGGCGGTACAGATTCGCCGCCAGGCCTATTGGGCGCTACTGTCTGGTGCCACCGGCCAGTTTCTGGGGAACCGCCCGATCTGGCTCTTCGATCCGGGCTGGCAGACGGCGATGGACGCCACCGGCTCGCAAGACATGGTGCGGCTCAAGGCTCTGTTCACTTCACGCCAGTGGTATGAATTGGTCCCGGACGAAAAGCACGAAGTCGTCGTGGATGGCCTGGGGGAGTTCCGGGGCCTCGACTATCTGGCGGCGGCGCGGACGCATGACGGCCGTACCGTCATCGCTTATCTGCCGACTGCCCGGGCTTTCACGGTCGACCTGAGCAAGGTGTCTGGAACGGCGGCCCAAGCCTGGTGGTACAACCCGCGGACGGGGGAAGCGGACGCAGCCGGGAAATTCGCAACCGGTGCGAAACAGAAGTTCACTCCGCCGGCAGAGGGAGACTGGGTGTTGGTGCTCGACGACGCATCCCAAAACCTGCCCCCGCCCGGAGTGCACTGACAACGCAACCGGGTCGATCCGGGGCTGCGCGAAACTTCCGCCGTCATGGCGGATGGCGGCTATGCGGCCCTGCAGGGAGATAGTATGTAATCTTGCATGAGCATGATCAAAATGGAGCGACAATGAATGTTGTTCAGAAGCTCAGTTGTAGGATCTACCGGTTTCAGCGACGCCGCTCGACGAGGAATGGTATGTGGTCTGGCCGCGATCAGGAGACCGGCCGCAAGCTGGGGCCGCGAATGAGACTCCTCGGCACCCTAGCACTTGGGTTCGCTGCCCTGATCTTCATCGGGTCTCTGGCGGGAAGGACCGAAAGTATCGCGAGAGGGCCGTTGCGTGTGCACCCCGGTAATCCACGCTATTTTACAGACGGCTCTGGCAAGGCGATCTACCTGACGGCGGCGCACACGTGGAGCAACCTACCCGACATTGGGCTGACTGATCCTCCTCCTGCCTTTGATTTCGACCGCTACCTGAAATTCCTGGCGGAGCACAATTACAACTACATCCGGTTATGGCGTTGGGAGACGCCCAAGGACATCGAGAAAGATGGGATTGTCAGGTACAGCGCGCCCCACCCGTGGAAGCGAACGGGTCCAGGGACGGCCTGGGACGGGAAGCCGAAGTTTGATCTCAACACGTTTAACGAGGAGTACTTTGCGCGAATGCGGAAGCGGGTTGAAATTGCGCGCGACCGGGGCATCTACGTTTCTATCATGCTCTTTAACGGATGGGAGCTCCAGTTCTCCAATTGGGTCGGCCATCCATTCAACGGGGAAAACAATATCAACGGGATCGACGGGGACCCCGATAAGGACGGACGCGGCACCGAGATCGAGAGTTGGCCTCTTCCGGCCGGGGTCGAGAGGATTGAAAAAGCGTATGTGCGCAAGGTCATCGACACGGTCAACGACCTGGACAATGTTCTTTATGAAATTTCAAATGAGAGCGGACCATACTCCACGGACTGGCAATACGACATGATTGAGTACGTTAAGTCGTATGAAGCCGGTAGAACGAAGCAGCATCCGGTGGGTATGTCCTTTCAATACCCCGGCGGCAGTAACAGCACTCTGTTTAACAGCCCGGCCGACTGGATTTCGCCCAATTCGGACAGTCGCACCGGGACCTACAACTACCGGAACGACCCTCCGCCGGGAGATGGTAGGAAGGTTGTGCTGTCCGACACGGATCATCTTTGGGGCAATGGTGGTGACAGGCAGTGGGCATGGAAGAGCTTCCTACGTGGATTGAACCCACTCTACATGGATCCCTATGACGAGCCACCGGTTTGGGAGCGGCTGCTACCTAACATAGAGGAAGTCCGCCGCAACCTGGGATACACGCGGACTTACGCCAACAGAATGGACCTTGCCGCCATGACACCGCGCCTCGAGTTATCCTCGACCGGTTACTGCCTTGCGAATCCTGGATCGGAGTACCTGGTCTACCAGCCCGACACGGGGGAGTTTACGGTAGATTTGACCGCTGGCACATACAGTTACGAGTGGTTCAACCCAGTTGCCGGGAGTAAGACCGGCGAAGGCTCGTTCACCACCCAAGGCGGACGCAAGTCTTTTACTTCACAATTCCATGGAGACGCGGTGCTGTATCTCAAGAGGAAAACATCCTCTGAACCGTAAAGCCCCACGGCCAATCATTTGCGCCAGTGCAGACTTCGCCCGTATTTCCGTATTGAGTAGTTACCAACAACTTCTTCAGCGCCTCCGACGGCTTTATTCATGCGGGCTTGAACGCAATGAAGACGCTCCGGAGGACGATACCCAATGGGCGAGAAACAAAATGGGCTGGTTCAGCTTTCCTTCAACGCTTCGCTCAAGGTCGATTTCCAAGGATAGTGGATCACCTCCGGCGGCGGTTGGTTCTCGTGCGCGAGTTGGACAAGCGTTTGGGACTCGGTGATACGATACAGAGTTGCAGAGAGGAGAAAACCGCCCATGCGAATGAGACTTTCCTTTTGGGCCGTGTGCGGCGCACTGGTACTGGCAAGGGCCCAAGTCAATTACCGGCCCCTGGAGCCGCAGGTCATCATGCCAGATGGGACCCCTTTCCTGAGTTGGAGCGATCAGACCCATTACACCTGCACCTACCATGTCAATCAGAACCATCCGCGAGCTTCGGATGACAACCCGGGCACTGAAGAACGCCCGTTCCGCACCATCAGCGGCGCCGCGCGGGTGGTGAAGGCCGGCGAGCGGGTGTCGATCCACGCGGGCGTCTACCGCGAACTCGTGCGGCCACGCTATTCCGGGGAGGGCTCGGACCGCATGATCGCTTATGAGGCTGCTCCGGGCGAACAGGTGATCCTGAAGGGGTCGCGCATCCTGGACACCCACTGGGAACGCTCGATCGACCCGCACGACGAAAGCCCTGGCGGCGGGGTCTCCCGAAACATCTTTTCGAAGAGACTCTGGATGACCACGCTTCCCGACAGCCTTTTCGAGAACGGCTATTTTGCCTTCCGGACGCCTAACGCCGGCAACAAGGACCTCGATCTCATGGAGTGGGCCCTGCGCTGGAAGGGACGCATTCCCTACTCCTTGCCGCGCGGCATGCTCTTCCAAGAGGGCCGGCGAATGTCGCAACTGGCCACCTACGAGGACCTCGTGCGCCTGCCCGGCTCCTACTGGGTCGCACCGGACGGCAAGACGGTCCACATCCACGCATTTGACAGCGTGGACCCCAACGGCAAGCTCTTTGAGGCCGCCGTGCAGCCGCACATCATCCAGCCGGAAACCCCGGGGCTCGGTTTTATTCGGGTGAGCGGCCTCATCCTGGAGCAGTGCGCCAACGGCCTTCCGCGGGTGGGCGTGGGTGCGCTCTACAACATGGGCGGCCACCACTGGATTATCGAGCGGAACACGGTACGGCATGTCAACTCGGTGGGCATCGAAGTGGGCTACCGCACCTTCGAGAGCGGCGATGAACGCGCTGCTCCCCGGACAGACCCGGACCTGGGCCACATGATCGTCCGCCACAACCGGATCTATGATTGTGGCACAGCCGGAATTCGCGGATTGGACGTGTCGCACGCCCTGGTGGAGGACAACGACATCTCCGATTGTGGCTGGCAGGACGCCGAGTTCCACTGGGAGGTGGCCGGAATCAAACTGCTGGTCAACCGCGGAACGCTGGTGCGGAACAACCATATCGCGCGGCTCCAGGCCTCCTGCGGCATCTGGCTCGACTGGGACAACCAGAACTCACGCGTGACAGGCAACGTGATCCATGATATCCACACCGTGCAGGGTGCCATCTTTATCGAAGCTTCTCCCCAGCCCAACCTCGTCGATAACAACGTCATCTGGAATATCGACGGGCAGGGCGTCCGCGCCGCCGATACCGACAACCTGGTCGTCGCGCACAACCTGTTCGGGTTCATTGCCGAAGATCTGGTGTTTGAGGAGGTCGCGACCGACCGTTCGATCGACGGCCGCAAGCTCACTTCCACGAGGAACCGGGTGGTCAACAATATCTTTGTCGATGTCAAAAAGCCGATCGCCTCGGGCGATCCCAGCAACGTGGCGGACTATAACGCGTACGTGTGGACGCGCAACGGCGCTCCCGGGCAGGTGAGGGACTCGGGCCAGCACTCCGTATCCCTGGCCGGAGATGTGCAATTCGACGGGCGCGAACTGCTGCTTACGTGGAATCCCGCGCAACCGCTCCCGCCGGTGCCGCCGGTGAAAGGCTGCCCCGAGGATTTCTTCGGGCGCGCGCGATCCGCGGAGATCGACGTTCCGGGTCCGTTTCTTGCCTTTTCGAATGTGGCCACGGTGCGGCTGGGCAAAGATTGACCCGGAGGGATTCGGGCCGGCTCATTCACTCGTCAAGCGGAGGCAGGCAACGAAGAAGGAGCCAGCGCCTGAAGAACGACTTAGTTGGAATTGGAACAGCCCGGTCGCGCGCCGGGCTCTCTCTCATTGCCAGGCCGGCGACGCTCAGCAGGGTCTGCAGTTGCGGCGCACCTGGCCGGCCATGAGCCGCCGCATGGCCTCTTACTGCGCCCAGCATGCCAAACGCAGCACCC
This sequence comes from Bryobacteraceae bacterium, assembly GCA_050012115.1. Taxonomy (GTDB): domain Bacteria; phylum Acidobacteriota; class Terriglobia; order Bryobacterales; family Bryobacteraceae; genus CAIVVT01. Next base: position 8,422 of record JBEKHU010000051.1, read on the forward strand.
AGTATGCCGGCCGCGTCCACCAGCGCCGTTCGTCGTGGGCTGCCTGGTCGGCGTAGTTGGCGCCGTCGAGCATCTCCTCCAGGAACTCGGCCCGGGCGTCGCCCCGAAAGGAATCGCCGCCATACCTGCGCCGGCCAGGCACCCAGGCCCGGTGGCGCATGTCATCGAACGTGCGCACAACCGTCGCATTACCCATCTGCTCGATCGTTCAGCGGCCCATCGACATCCAGTCCCAGCGTCTTCCCATCCCGCGCGAAGCTATGGCAGTTGATGCAGGTGGGAATTCCCGTCATCACCGTCCGGCTCTGCGGCTCGCCGGCGTACCGTAGACGCCACTTGATCGTGGGCCGGGCGGCGTCCGGCAAAGGCTTGATGGCGCTGCGTTCCTGCTGGTCGTGGGGCGCCGGAATCAATGGGACGTCGCGGAAAAAGATCGGCGCGCCCACCGCATCGGCGGAAGTGCGAATCGTCACCTGCCCGCGGCTCACTGCGGCCTGCATGCGGTCGTCGCGGAAACCGGTGATCGCCACGCTCGCCGTTGATTTGACGGATTGGCGCTTGATCTCCGTCCACATCTCAGGATCGGGCTTCCACGTATGGGCCGACTCCTGCTCCGGCGTGAGCGTGGGAGGAACGTAGCCCGAAAAGCTCGTGTCGAGCTCTCCAATCTGTGGTTTCTCTCACCGCGACTGCACCCGGATCGGGCGCGTGCCCGGCAAAAGTGACTTCCACCTGCCACACCGTCACGCCCTCGGCCGCATCGTGCCAGATGAACGTGGGTGGCGTGATCTCAGGAGGAAAAACGGAGCCCGCTTCGGGATAGTTGATCGTAATCCGGCCGGGCTCCTCACCGGCGCGCGCAGAATGCCCGCCCGCGGCTGCCAGCGCCACCACCGCCATCCCCATCAGCACCACGCTCGCCTGCTTCAACTCCACCGATCCTCCACGCCCAAAATCGCCGCCCATCGAACGCCCCGCCGCGGATCTGTCTCAGGACAGCGAATGCAATTCTCCGGAAGTGGGCACACCCCAAATGCTACCCCTGGCCACTCCGTTCATGACTTCCTGCTCAGCCGATCGGTTACGGTCTCCCGCGCTCGCTGGCGTCGGCGCAACCCCAATCCGAATTCAATTCCGCCGACGTGCCGGGTCCGGTGTGTCGGCAGTGAGCAGCGCCGTGCCGCCGTGAAAACTTCCATCGAAATCGACGTGAAAACTCAGGTCGGATCACGCTCGAAAGACCGTGTTTTTACCGTGCACGGCGAAACACGGTGAATTTCCGATAAGTCCTTTAGAACACCGTAGATACACGGTGAAGATGCAAAAACGCGCGTGTTAATGTGAATAAGTCCTTTGTTTGCCACACATCCACCGTGGCGCACGGTGAACCGTGTTAATGTGGCGCCTTAATGTTCGTAACTCCAATCATTGCAACACATCCACCGTGACGCACGGTGCAGCACGTTAATGTGCGTCAAAATGCGTGTTAAATTTCAATAACTCCTTTGTTTGCCACAGATCCACCGTGAGGCACGGTGACAATCGCACAAGTCCTTTAGAACTAAGTACTTACACGCTTGGTGCGGGCGCATTCGCGGCGCAATACGGTTAAGTCCTTTAAAAAACCTTAGTTACACGGAAACGCAAAAAGACGGTGTTTTTACGGTA
>JBEKHU010000052.1:0-9993 GCA_050012115.1 Bryobacteraceae bacterium
CGCCGCCGATGTGGAAGGTGCGCATCGTGAGCTGGGTGCCAGGCTCGCCGATGGACTGGGCGGAGATGATGCCGACGGCTTCGCCCTGTTCGACCAGGCGGCCGGTGGCGAGATTGCGCCCGTAGCAGAGCTGGCACACGCCGCGCTTGGACTCACAGGTCAGCACGGATCGGATCTTGACGCGGTCGATGCCAGCGTCCTGGATGGCCGAGGCGAGTTCTTCAGTGATTTCCTGGTTCGAGGCTACCAGCAGATTGCCCTCGTGGTCGCGGATATCTTCGAGAGCGACGCGACCGATGATGCGGTCGCGCAGCGGCTCGATGGTCTCGCCCGATTCGACGATCGGCTCGACGAAGATGCCGTCGGCGGTGCCGCAATCGGGCTCGGTCACGATGACGTCCTGAGCGACATCGCACAGGCGGCGCGTGAGGTAGCCGGAGTCAGCCGTCTTCAACGCAGTGTCGGCAAGGCCCTTGCGCGCGCCGTGCGTCGAGATGAAGTACTGCAGCACGTTGAGGCCTTCACGGAAGTTGGCCGTGATGGGCGTTTCAATGATCTCGCCGGAGGGTTTGGCCATGAGCCCGCGCATGCCAGATAGCTGGCGGATCTGTTGTTTGGAACCGCGGGCGCCGGAGTCGGCCATGATGTAAATCGGGTTCAGCAGGCCGGCCTCATCGTCGTGCTCCATCTTCTTGAACATTTCCTGGGAGACGCGTTCGGTGACCTTGTTCCAGATTTCGATGATCTTGTTGTAGCGTTCACCCTGGGTGATGGCGCCTTCCTGATACTGGCTCTGCACCTCGATGACGGCTTTCTCGGCGTCGCGCACGAGATGGGCCTTCGAGGCCGGCACGACCATGTCATCGATACCGATGGAGATGCCCGCACGGGTAGCGTAGGAAAAACCCAGATCCTTGATGTTGTCGAGCATCTCAACGGTGGTCTTCAGGCCGTGCTTCAGGTAGCAGTAATAGACGAGCTGGCCGAGACCTTTCTTCTTCAACAGACCGTTGACGAAGGGCATGTCTTCAGGCAGAACGTCGTTGAGAATGACGCGGCCGACCGACGTGTTCATGTCGGCCTTGCGATAATCGACCGGTTCGGTGTGGGTGATGTCCTGGCTGTCATAGGCGGTGGCCAGATCGATCACCTTGCCCGTGAAGCGCAGCGTGATGGGCGTCTGCGTTTCAACCTCGCCCATCTCTAGCGCAATGAGGACGTCGGCGACGGAGGCGAACTTCTTGCCCTCGCCACGGGTGCCCCGGCGCTGCTTGGTGAGGTAATACATGCCCAGCACCATGTCCTGGGTCGGCACCGCGATGGGCGAGCCGTGCGCGGGCGACAGGATGTTATTGGCGGAGAGCATCAGCGTGGAGGCCTCAATCTGGGCCTCCGGCGAGAGCGGGATGTGAACGGCCATCTGGTCGCCGTCGAAGTCGGCATTGAAGGCGGTGCAGACTAGCGGATGGATGCGCAACGCCTTGCCGTCCACGAGCACGGGCTCGAAGGCCTGAATGCCGAGGCGGTGGAGCGTCGGAGCGCGGTTCAGCAGGATGGGGTGGTCCTTGATGACCTCTTCGAGAATGTCCCAAACGACCGGATCCTGCTGCTCGACGAGCTCCTTGGCCTGCTTAATGGTGGTGCAGTGGCCACGCAGCTCCAGGCGGTGATAGATGAACGGCTTGAACAGCTCGAGGGCCATTTTCTTGGGCAGGCCGGCCTGGTGGAGTTTCAGCTCGGGGCCTACCACGATGACCGAACGGCCGGAGTAATCGACACGCTTGCCGAGCAGGTTCTGGCGGAAACGGCCCTGCTTGCCTTTGAGGGCGTCGGAGAGAGACTTGAGAGGTCGATTGTTGGCGCCGCGCAGGACTCGTCCGCGGCGGCCGTTGTCGAACAATGCGTCGACGGCCTCCTGCAGCATGCGCTTCTCATTGCGCACGATCACATCGGGCGCGTGCAGCTCCATGAGCTTCTTCAAACGGTTGTTGCGATTGATGACACGGCGGTAGAGGTCGTTCAGGTCGGACGTCGCAAAACGGCCGCCATCGAGCGGAACGAGCGGACGCAACTCAGGCGGGATGACCGGGAGGACGTCAAGGATCATCCACTCCGGTTTGTTGCCGGATTTGCGGAAACTCTCGACGACGCGGAGGCGCTTAGCAAACTTGAGTTTCTTCTGCTGAGACAGTTCCGTTTTCATCTTCTCGCGGATATCAGTCGAGAGAAATTCGACGTCGACCTTCTTGAGAAGTTCCTTGATGCCCTCGGCGCCCATCATGGCGACGAACTTCCCGGGGATCTCGGCATCCAGCTGCCGTTTACGCTCGTCGGTGATGACTTCGGCCTTGTTCAAGCCGGTGCCCTCGCCCGGATCGACGACGACAAAAGCCTCAAAGTAGAGCACGCGCTCCAGGTCGCGCAGGGTAATGTCGAGCAGGTAGCCGATGCGGCTCGGCAGGCCTTTGAAGAACCACACGTGCGAGCAGGGGCTGGCCAGCTCAATGTGGCCCAGCCGCTCGCGGCGGACGCGCGACAGCGTGACTTCGACGCCGCACTTGTCGCAGATGACGCCGCGGTGCTTCATACGCTTGTACTTGCCGCATAAGCACTCCCAGTCGGCCGTAGGTCCAAAGATGCGCGCGCAGAACAGGCCGTCGCGCTCGGGCTTGAAGGTTCGGTAGTTGATCGTCTCCGGCTTGGTGACCTCGCCGTGAGACCAGCTCCGGATCTTCTCAGGAGAAGCCAGGCTGATGCGGATGGAATCGAAGTCCGCGCTCAGGGTTCCACGATCGTACGGGTTGGGTCTGTACACGTTTGCCTCCTGTTCGTTCCGGATTCTTAGTCGGCCGCATGCGCCATGTCAGGCACATCCTTCGGCTTCTTCATCAGCTCAACGTCGAGGCACAACGACTGCAGCTCGCGGATGAGCACGTTAAACGACTCGGGCACGCCGGGCTCCGCCGCGGCCTCACCCTTGACGATCGCTTCGTAGATCTTGGCACGTCCGAAAACGTCGTCCGACTTGGCGGTGAGGAGTTCCTGGAGCACGTAAGCCGCGCCATAGGCCTCCAGGGCCCAGACTTCCATTTCGCCGAAGCGCTGGCCGCCGAACTGAGCCTTGCCGCCCAGGGGCTGCTGCGTGATGAGCGAGTACGGTCCAATAGAGCGGGCGTGGATCTTATCGTCTACAAGGTGCGACAGCTTGAGCATGTAGATGTAGCCCACCGTCACGGGCTGTTCGAAGGCCTGGCCGGTGAGGCCGTCGAAGAGGGTGACCTTGCCAGAGCCGGGCAAAGTGGCCTTGGCCAACTCGCTCTTGATGTCGGCCTCCGTGGCACCGTCGAAAACCGGCGTCGCGTACTTCTTGCCGAGCTTCATGCCGGCCCAGCCGAGGTGTGTCTCGAGAATCTGTCCGACGTTCATGCGGGACGGAACGCCGAGCGGATTGAGCACGATCTCGACTGGCGTGCCGTCGTCGAGATAGGGCATATCCTCATCAGGGACAATGCGCGAGATGACGCCCTTGTTGCCGTGCCGGCCGGCCATCTTATCACCGACCGAAAGCTTGCGGCGCATGGCGATGTAAGTCTTCACCAGCTTGATCACGCCCGGAGGCAGTTCGTCACCCTTCTTCAGCTTGGCGATCTTCTCCTCGGTGATCTTCTCAAGAACCTGGATCTGGCGCGAGGTGAGCTCCTCGATCTCGTCGATGGCTTCGTTTAAGCGAACATCGCGGCTGGAAAGCTTCATGCGCTTCAGGTCGCGCGCCTTCATCTTCTCGAGAATGTCGCGCGTGAGCGGCGTGCCCTTGGCCAGCAGTTTCTTGTTGGTCTTTTCGTCGTGGACGTCGGCGAGCAGTTCCTTGCCCTCGAGCAGAGCCGCGAGACGCTTGGCGCGCTCATCCTGTAGAATCCGCTTTTCGTCGTCCAGATTGCGGTGCAGCTTCTCGATCTGTGTTTCGAGGATCGCCCGCGAACGCGTGTCGAGGTCGGCGCCCTTGCGGGAGAAGACCTTGGCGTCGACGACCACGCCCTCAATGCCTGGCGGGCAGTAGAGCGAGGCGTCTTTTACATCGCCGGCCTTTTCACCGAAAATGGCGCGCAGCAGCTTCTCTTCCGGAGTGAGCTGCGTTTCGCCCTTCGGCGTAACCTTGCCCACGAGGATATCGCCGGGCTTCACTTTCGCGCCGATGCGGATGATGCCGCTCTCGTCGAGATTGCGCAAGAAAGTCTCGCTGATGTTCGGAATGTCGCGGGTGATCTCTTCCGGTCCGAGCTTGGTGTCGCGTGCCTCGATCTCGAACTCTTCAATGTGAATCGAGGTGTAGTAGTCCTCTTTGATCAGTTTCTCGCTCACCACGATAGCGTCTTCAAAGTTGTAGCCGCGCCAGGGCATAAAGGCGACCAGAACGTTGCGCCCGAGCGCCAGCTCGCCCATATCCGTGCAAGGACCATCGGCCAGCACGTCGCCCTTTTTCACGCGCTGTCCCTGATCCACGATGGGCTTCTGGTTGATGCAAGTGTTCTGGTTTGACCGCTTGAACTTGGTCAGAGGATAGATGTCCGCACCGACTTCGCGCGACATCTGGCCTTCGTGGATATTGCCTTCCACGCGAACGATGATGCGTTCGGAGTCGACCGAGTCAACCACGCCTGATCGCTTGCAGATGATGGTGGCGCCGGAGTCACGGGCGGTCACCTTCTCCATTCCAGTACCCACGATGGGGGAGTTGGCACGGAGCAGCGGAACGGCCTGGCGCTGCATATTGGAGCCCATCAACGCGCGGTTGGCGTCGTCGTTCTCCAGGAACGGAATGAGGCTCGCAGCCACCGAGACGAGCTGCTTCGGGCTGACGTCCATGTATTGGACCTCGTCACGGTGAACCAGCGTGTAGTTGCCGGACTTGCGGGCATTGACCAGATCGTCGACGATACGCCCGTCGGCATCCAGCTTGACATTGGCCTGCGCGACCAGGTACTTATCCTCATCCCAGGCCGAAAGGTAGTCGCTGTGCGCCTCATGCTCCGGCGGCGCGGCGTCCCGCGGTTGGGATTTGAGAAGTTTCTCCATGTCCTTGCGCGTCAGCACCTGCCCGACCTTCAAATTGGTCGAGCCCGGGTTCAGCACACGCACGTCATCCTGTACCGCACCATCAACGACGCGCCGATAGGGGCTCTCGATAAAGCCGTATTCGTTGATGCGCGCAAAACAAGACAGCGACGAGATCAGCCCGATGTTCGGGCCTTCCGGCGTCTCGATCGGGCAGATGCGGCCGTAGTGCGTGGAGTGCACGTCGCGCACTTCGAAGCCGGCGCGTTCGCGGCTCAGGCCGCCAGGACCGAGGGCCGACAAACGCCGCTTATGCGTGATCTCCGAGAGCGGGTTGGTCTGGTCCATGAATTGCGAAAGCTGGCTGGATCCAAAGAACTCGCGGATGGCAGCCATCACCGGCTTCGCGTTCACCAGGTCGTGCGGCATAGCCGTCGACATTTCCTGGTAGACGGCCATTTTCTCCTTGATGGCGCGCTCCATGCGGACCAAGCCGATGCGAAACTGATTCTCGAGCAGCTCACCCACCGCGCGCACGCGGCGATTGCCCAGATGGTCGATGTCGTCCACGGAGCCGAACCCCTTGCGGAGCTTCAGCAGATAGCGGATCGTATCGATGAAATCTTTCTGGTCGAGCGTGCGCCGATCTAGCGGGTTGCGGCTTTTGGAGTCCGGATTGTTCAGCCATTCCTCGGGGGCGTAGTCGGCGCGGTCATAAAGCTTGATGTTGAATTTCATGCGGCCCACGCGCGAAAGATCATACTTGCGCGGGTCGAAGAACATGCCCTGGAAGAGCTGCGTCGCCGTGTCGAGCGTCGGCGGATCGCCGGGACGAAGCTTGCGGTAAATGTCGATGAGCGCTTCCTTCTGCACCTTGATCGGATCCTTTTTCAACGTCATTGAAACGACGTTGCCGACCTCGTCGCGCTCGGGGAAAAAGACCTGGATCGAACGAATGCCAGCCTCCATGATCTTGGAGAGCATGCTGGTAGTGAGTTCCTGATTGGCCTCGGCCAGGACCTCGCCTGTCTCGGTGTCGATCACGTCCTGCGCCACCCACGCGCCTTCAATCTCGGCGGTCGTGACGGGGATTTCGTTCTTGCCCGCCTTCAGCAGTTCCTTGACCGTCGCCTCGCGGACTTTGCCCTTGCCGGAGTAAATCACCTCGCCTTTGTGGATGATGGCGTTGGGCAGCTTCAGGCCGATCAGATTCTCGTCGGTCTTCCAAAAAACCTCCTTATCCTTCAGACGCAGCTCTGTGACGCGGTAGAAGGCGCGCAGGATCTCGGCGTCCGTCTCCAGGCCCAGGGCGCGCAGGAAAACCGAGCCCAGGAACTTGCGCTTGCGGTCGATGCGTACGTGAAGCAGGTTCTTGGCATCGTATTCGAACTCCACCCAGCTCCCGCGGTAGGGAATGATCTTGCCGAGATAGTAGCTTTGGGCGGAGATCCGTTCAAAGAACACGCCCGGCGAACGGTGCAACTGGCTGACGATGACGCGCTCGGTCCCGTTGATGATGAAGGTCCCGTTGGCCGACATCAGCGGAATCTCGCCGAAGAAGACCTCCTGCTCCTTGAACTCGCGTACGGTGCGGTTGCCGGCCTCGTCCTTGTCGAACATCTTCAGGCGGATCGTGACCTTGAGCGGGGCGGCATAGGTCATGCCACGCTCTTCGCACTCCGCCTGGTCGTACTTCAACTGCAAACCCACGGGGTCTCCGCAGCGGTTGCAGAAGGTGACGACGTTCTTGTTGAATGTGCCGCACTTGTCGCACAGGACGTCACCCGGCTGGAAGGGGTCGGTCTTGATCGTGGCGCCGCAGATGGGATTGCGGCAAACCGTGCGCAGGTGATTCAGGCCCTTGAGGGCGCCGCACTTGCACTCCCAGTTGCCGATCGAGTAATCGACGAATTCCAGCTCGCTCAGGCCCCGAAAATCGCTGATTGGGAAGACGCTGCGGAATACGCTCTGCAGGCCGATGTCATCGCGTTCATCCGGCAGCAGGTCCATCTGCAGGAAGCGCTCGTAGCTGCTCTTCTGCAACTCGATCAGGTTAGGGATGGGAACCGAAGTTTTGATTCGGGAAAAATCGACGCGCTCGATGTGCGTGAAACTCGACCCAGTGGCCATTCTGCGCTCCTTGGAAGGCAGGCCCGCGCGGCCAGAACGCGCAGGTGGGAAACCCTCCGATCTCCCAGGTTCAAGGTGCCGGGCAGCCTAGCCCGGCCCGGCGGAACCGTTACCGCTTCTAGTTGTCTTGGAGATGCCCGGTGCAGGGACGTCTGTCACCAAGGGCGCAAAGCCGTAAGCTGTAGGCGGAAATGTCGGGAAACAACGCGCGAACGCAGGCATAGGCACACCCACGGCGCAGCGCGTACTGAAGGTGGTCTCCGGCAATGTCTTCAGTCGCACAGAGGCTATAATCCCCAGCTCAGCTTCCGGCTCGAATGATTTGAGTTTAACAAAAAGGAAACAGCAACGTCAAAGCTCGGACGGCTGAGCCTTGACCGGCAGGGCGGCACGAAGCTCCCCCCGGCGCCAGTCAAGTCTCGGTTGCCCCGCCTTCGCCCTGCCCGTATCCTGTCCCTTCCAGCGCGAGTTCGATTGCCCGCGCGAATCTCGTCTGCGCCGCGCCTGCGGCGAAAACTGGGGCTACTTGATCTCGACGGTTGCGCCGGCGTCGGCGAACTTCTTCTTGATCGTCTCCGCTTCGCCCTTGTTGACGCCTTCCTTGATCGGCTTCGGAGCGGCCTCGACGAGGTCCTTGGCTTCCTTCAGCCCGAGGCTCGTGACTTCGCGCACCGCCTTGATAACATTGATCTTGTTGGCGCCGACTGCGGTCAGAACCACGGTGAACTCGGTCTTCTCCTCAACCGGAGTCGCGGCAGCCGCCGCGCCCGCGGCCGGAGCGGCCACTGCCACCGCCGCCGCAGCGGCGCTTACGCCCAGTTTTTCCTCCAGCAGCTTCACCAGCTGGGAGGCCTCCAGGAGCGTCAGGCCCTGGATTTGCTCAGCAATCGAGTTGATGTCAGCCATCTTTGTCCGTACTCCCTATCCAAAAAAATCGTGCTAAAAACGCTCCCGTTCGAGGCCCGGCCTCGGCTAGGAGGAGAACTTGTTGTCCTTCACGCCCTGGTCGACGACCACGGCCAAATTCCGGCCCACGCCGCTGATCGCCGAAACCAGGCGCTGCGCCGGCGCATTGATCACGTACAGCAGCTTGGCGTAGATCTCTTCCTTGGGCGGCATGCTGGCCAGATCCTTGATGTCGGCCAGGTTGATCACCCGGCCCTCCACCACGCCCGCCTTGAATGAGAAGGTCGGATTGGCCTTGCTGTAGGTGGTTAGCGCCTTGCACAGCGTGACCGCATCGCCGTTCGTGTAGGCGATCGCCGACATCCCCGTCAAATCCTTCAACGCGCCCTCCGCCGGCGTCCCGGCCGAAGCCTTTCCCGCCAGCGTATTCTTCACCACGTGGTACAAGCCGCCGGCCTGGCGCACGGCCTTCCTCAACTCGTAATCCTGCGCCACAGTGAGCTTGTTGAAGCCGGTCACGAAGACGTTGGCCGATTCCGCCAGCGCCTTGTGCAGCGCGTCCAGATCCTCTTGCTTCCGCTTTCTGTCTTTCATCTTTTCTATTCCTGATTGCGCGCGGCTAGACCGCCCGGAGATTGAACGGAGTCACGTCCAGATGGACGCCCGGCCCCATGGTCGAGCAAATCGTGACGCTTCTCACGTACTTGCCCTTGGCGGCGGCCGGCTTGGCCTTCACCACCGCCTGGATCAGCGTGTTGGCGTTCTCGAAGAGCTTCGGCGTCTGAAAACTCACCTTGCCGACGGGCGCGTGAATGACCCCGGTTTTGTCCACCCGGAACTCCACCTTGCCGGCCTTCACCTCGGTCACCGCCTTGGCGACGTCCGTGGTCACCGTCCCCGTTTTCGGGTTCGGCATCAGGCCGCGCGGGCCCAGGATCTTGCCCAGCTTGGCCAGCGAGCGCATCATGTCCGGCGTCGCCACCACGGCTTCATAATCCAGCCAGTTCTCCTGCTGGATTTTGGCCACCATTTCTTCTCCGCCGACAAAGTCGGCGCCGGCTTCCTTGGCTTCGCGCTGCTTGTCGCCCGAGGCGATCACCAACACACGCTTGCTCTTGCCCAGACCGTTCGGAAGTACGACCGTGCCGCGGACCATCTGGTCGGCATGCTTCGGATCGACGCCCAGGCGCATGTGCACCTCGACCGTCTCATCGAACTTCGTGAACTTGATCTTCTGGATGAGCGGAACCGCTTCCTCGAGGGTGTACGGCTTGGCCTCGACTTGCGCCGCGGCGGCTGTGTATTTTTTGCCTGCTTTTTGTGACATATCGACTGGTCCTAACGGCCCCGGCACATCCCCGGTCGCCCGGCGAGCCCGGCAGCCTCCCAATGCGAGGTTTTGAAAGACCTGAATTTTTAGGTTAGCATTTCCGCAGCGCGGGAGCAAAATCCCACCCTCCGGCCGCATCGCCGGAATCGCTTCCGGCGGCAAAAACTGCCCGCAAAGCCTACTGCACGACCTCGACGCCCATGCTGCGGCAGGCGCCCTTCACCTGGGCCTCGGCCGACTTGAGATCGAACGAATTCAGGTCGGGCATCTTGATTTTGGCGATCTCCTCGACCTGTTGCATCGTGATCTTGCCCACCTTGTTCTTGTTGGGCTCCGCGCTGCCCTTCGCCAGGCTGAGAGCCTTCTTTACCAGGACGGCGACGGGTGGCGTCTTTGTAATGAATGTGAAAGACCTGTCACTGTAGATCGTGATCACCACGGGGATGATCAGCCCTTCCTGTTCCCTTGCCGAAGTCTTGGCGTTGTACGCCTTGCAGAACTCCATGATGTTGACGCCCTGGGGGCCCAGGGCCGTACCCACCGGCGGCGCCGGCGTCGCCTTTCCCGCGGGAATC
>JBEKHU010000053.1:0-9944 GCA_050012115.1 Bryobacteraceae bacterium
CCACGACCACGTAACCGTGGCTGGCCAGATCCTCGGCCAGCGTTGAGTAATTCGCCACCTCGGCGGATCCTCCCCCGCGCATGATCACCACGGGGTACGATGGCTGCCGCGGCGACACAGCGGCGTTCCGAAGACTGTGCGCATGGACCTGCGACAGATCTCGCGTCAGGAATCTGCTATTCAGGGCGCCGCGATCGCGTTCGACCGCTGCGCGCCATGGAGCGGGCAGGTAGTCGTCCATCACCGGAGCGGATTGCCCGGCCTCCGACGGATACCAGATCCAGACAACGAGTTCGCGCCTGGTTCCCGGAACCGGTGCCAGCGTGTCCGGTGTCCCATCGTCGGCCCAGGCATACGTCGCGCGGCCCACCGCGAATGACCCCGTGGGCGAGGGGAGCGTGATCCCGATGGTGTGCTCCAGCCAGAGCGACCCGAACAACACGCCGACGCCGAGAACACCCAACAGCGCCAATACGGCGAGGCCTTTGAATATCCGACGGGCCAACCGCGTTTTAGACATCGGGCGCCACCAAGACAAGCGTAGCGAGGGACATGACCCTTGGAAGCAGGGCGCTTGGCCGCTTCAGCGGTGAGATGTTCATCTGGACCTTCGCGGCACTTCAATTACAAATAACTTTATATAGCAAAGGCATACTCGTGTCAAGCGAGCCGTAGCACGGTCGATGCTTGAGGCGAAACTGAACCGGGGCGGCCGGAGAGCGGCGTAAAGATGGGCGTTCCGCGGCGCCTGCGAGAGCCTCTGCGACACCGCCGCTTGGGCTCACTCGGGAGCGGGCGAACACGACGAATTCACGCTGGCGCCGCGCTGGGGCGAGGCGCGGCGAGCATGGTTCGCGGCGCTCGTGGCGTGACACCCGGCAGGCCTGCGCATCTGAGGAAAGGGCCGACATTTTCGACACAGCCCCCGCTAACTCGTGCGCCACGAGGATGAAGGTGATTTACAAAACCACCTACCCAAACGAGACGATAAGTACGGCATGGAATTGACCTACAGCATCAACTACTTTGGAAGCGCAGATCGCGCTCTCTTCGCAAGGGACTTCACGCGAAATCAACGCAAGCACATCACAGTAGGCAGGAAGATCATCCGGGAGTCAGAAACCACCACCGACGCGGAAGTTCCTCAATAAGAAGCCGAATTTATCAGGTTTTCCAGATGGAATGATCCGCATGTGGGCTACAACAGATTGCCGCAACTCAAGGCAGGCTGAGTCGATCCGCTGACGGCTTGTCCGTTGGTTGTTTCAGGTGTGTCAGTGTCGAAATGTGGGAGGAATGGCACCGATGTTTCGGTCGAACCATTTCACCTGTTCGGTTACCTCGATGAACAGGCCCACTACTCTACCAAGCGAAGGATGGAGGATGGCCAACGTTTCGACTTGGCTGTACGCCAGATTATCGGCAAGCGGCTTGCCTGGAATCAATCGACAGGAGGCGTAAGCGAAGGAAGCTCGAAAACACCACAAAGAGGAGGCCGCAGGTCCCATAGGAAGTAACCAGGCAGAACTCAATCTGCATAATTGTGAACTATCCGATATAGCCAAAACTTAAGAGCGTTCTTAGGACAATTGACTATGCACGACCGACAGATAATCGCCCACCATCTTCTCTTTAAAATTTGTTTAACTTCTCCATATTCATACGAGCCCGGCGATGGGTCTCCCTCGATGCTATATAGGTCCGGGTGAAGAATGTCTTCCATATTACCCAATTTGCTCAGCCAGCCACGCCCGAAGAATTGCTGCCGCGCCATATGCCGAACTATCCCATCGCCGCCGGCATAGATTGCGACCTTCTGGAACCCAAATTCGAAGTCAGGTTTATCACACGGTTTGTACCCTAGAATGCTGAAGGCTTGGACAAATGCATCTATTGTTTCCTCAAGCGGGACTCCTGGCGGCCAATAGGCTGCGGGGCTCGGCCACCAGTGCTTGCTGGTGCAGCAGGCAGCCCACGCGATACACTTGTAATCGTCATCATAGGGACTTTTTATCGACCATCTTCTTTTTACGAGCCCCGGGAAAGAGGATTCAACAGATTTACGGGCGGCTGGGCGAAATATAGAAGGCACCTCTATATTAGGCCTTTCTTTTGACCCCACTTGACCCATGCCTCGATCATCCGGTCCATCCGTCCAGCGTCAGACCGAGTGATGGGGTTTTCTCCAGTGATGTAAGTCAATGCCCCGAACCAGTATCTTCGATTTTTCCGCAAATCCTTAATTAGAAGCGGTACCACGGCAAGCCCCATGAGCAGAATCGCTTCATAGTCTGGGTGTCTCATCATCTGGGTGGGAGAGGATAGATGAACAGTTTCACGCTCCCACTTGTCAGCGTGCTCCTGAAATCGTTCCTCCAGCAGATGCTCAATTACGAGTTGTTGGCGCTTAAGAGCAGTAACGGACTGGGCGTTGAGCGCATCGTCGAGCTCTAGTCTTGCTCGGCGTTCCCTGTATTTCGCGTCTTCGGGTGTCTCGCGCCACAGCGAGTCAGACTCTGGGCCATGCCAATCAGCCCAACTAATTGGGTCGCAGTATCCATTCATCTGATCGTGTCTCCAGTCACGACAAGTCTTTTAGGTTGGCTGCCTGCATAATGGATTTAAGGCTCGAAGCTTTGGTGACAGCTCTTTCGAGAACCTTCGTCAGCTTATTTATATCGTCGGTGTCTAAAGCAAAATATAATTCCTTGTGTTCTCCACTATCATGGCAGACGATCTTAAGCGTATGGGTAATTGCCATACCAACGGGAGGGGCTCCGGGGTCTGCAAAGACAGGCCGGAGATCGGTCAGGATTTTGGCGTCGCAAAAGATTCTTCCATAGTCCTGCCTGAGCAGCTCTACCTTAGAGGTAATTTCCAGGTTGGCCATCCCGAGGAGGCGGGTTAGCCTTTCTGAGAAAGGACCTCTTTCATCTGCGGAAAGCGCAAGAGAGTCCTTGCCGCTTGCCTGCATCGCAGTGATTATCACTGGAACGAAGTCCGCCAAGGGCGTTTCGGTACTGACTCTATAGGCGTACAGGGAGTAAAGTGCCCTCACGATTGCCGCAGCATCCTCGTTGCCCACTCCCTGCACGTCTTGGACAGCGGCTATCACGCCTTTAATGCCGCCACCCGGGGTCACAGTCGCCATGGCGTCGGAGATGGCCGTCACTGCTTCGGGTGTAAGCGTCTTGATCTTGGCAAGACCAAGCCGATACGGCTCTGGAATTCTCGTGATCGTTATTGCCACATTGGGCCGCCTTTCGTCAAGCGTGGCATTACTTTGAGGCGAATTATACCACGAAGGGGATGGCGATCTGCCTTCGGCATGGCCTGAGATCGGGATCGGCTGGGGCGCACCGAGTTTATTGTAGCCTATCAAAAGCCTTAGGATCTGGGCGTGCGACTACTCGGCGATTTGAGCGCTCTGCGGCGCTATGACGGAGGCTGGATGAAACCGCAACCAGCCTCGAACGTGCCCAGCAACGCGGAGTGGGAGTGATTCGACAACGCTGTCAGCAAACTGCTCAGTGTTCCGAAGAAAACCATTCCTAAATCGTTCCTGGAGGAAGATGCCAAGTGGAAGGCTAAGAACCGGAGGAAGCCTGCGAAGGCTAAGAAGTCCGCCTGACTGTCACGGCCTGCCATACCGGCTTCCATCATATCCGGTCCTGCTTCGGTTAGTTACGTAAGTCATTGCGCTAAGAAGAGAGGCCGGAGCGGGCGTACTGGTACAATTCGGGATTGCAGTTCAAGCGCCGCATGCAATCTCGCGTCATGGGCAGTCTGGCTGCCATTTGTCTGATGTTGGGCCTGACGATGGGCCTGGCCGGCTGCTCGCCGCGCAGCTCGCGCGCCGAGGGCGCGAGCTCGGCTCGCCCGGCCGAAAAGCGCAAGCCGGCGCCGGATTTCCAGCTCAAGGACGCCAACGGCCAGATGTTCCACCTGGCGGACTACAAAGGCAAAGTGGTGCTGCTGAATTTCTGGGCCACCTGGTGCGGGCCGTGCAAAATCGAGATTCCCTGGTTCGCCGAATTCGAACGGGGATACAAGGATCGCGGCTTCGCGGTGATCGGCATCGCGATGGATGACGAGGGTTGGCCGGTGGTGAAGCCGTACGTTGAGAGACGGCAAATGAACTACCGCGTGGCGGTGGGATCGCCGGAAATCGAGCAGTTGTACGGCGGAGGCTCAGGGATCGAATCGCTGCCGACCACCTTCGTCATCGACCGCCAGGGCAAGGTCGCCGACGTGCACATCGGATTGATCAGCAAGAGCGACTATAAGGATGAAATTGAAGAACTTCTGCGCTAGCGGCGGGCTGGCCGCGCTGGCCTGCACGCTGGCCTGGGCGCAGGCTCCGGGCGTTCTCACAGTGTCCAATCCGGCCAAATTGAAAGTGCCGCGGACGGGCAGCGTGGAGCAAAGCCTGAAGCTACAATTGCAGCCGGGCTACCACGTCAACAGCGACAAGCCCAACGACGACTTCCTGATCCCGCTCCGGCTGAGCTGGGAGCAGGGCGCCGTGGTGTCGGTGGCGGTGGAATTCCCGAAACCGGTGATCGAGAAGTCCGAATTCAGCGAGAAGCCGCTGTCCGTGTTTACCGGGAACTTCGAGATCGTGACGAAGTTCAGGCGCGCCCCCGGCGCCGTGCCGGGGCCGGGACTGCTCACCGGGAAGCTGCGCTACCAGGCCTGCAACGAGAAGATGTGCCTGCCTCCGAAGAGCATCGAAGTGAGAGTGCCGCTGCTGGTGGAGTAGCAGCGGCGGGCGACGGGGGAGAAGATGCGGCGGCTGGTCATCCGCCCGGGAGCGATCGGCGACACGATTGTCAGCCTGCCGGCCCTGGAGCACCTGTGCGGGGGCGAGAAGGGCGTGCAGGCCGAGATCTGGGCCCCGGCGCGTAACCTGCCGCTGCTCAAGCACATCGCGCCAGTGCATTCTTTCACCGAGGTACAACTGGACCTGCTGGAGATCAATCCGCCGGCCGCGCTGATCGAGCGGCTGCAATCGTTTGACGAGGTTGTGTCGTGGTACGGCGCGGCGCGGGAGGAGTTTCGCGTGGCGCTCGTGGCGACGGGGGTGCGGGTGCGGCTGTTCCCGGCGGTGCCGCCGCAGAACGTCGGCTGCCACGCCGTGGACTTTTATTTACAACAGGTTGGAGCCGAGACGGGGGGCCAGGCGGAGAGCGTCCCGCGAATTCCGGTTGGGCGTGGTGGCGGGGCGAAGGCGGGATACATCGCCATCCATCCCTTCAGCGGAAGCCGGCGCAAGAACTGGCCGCTGGAACTGTTCCGCCAGGTTGCGGAACAGCTCCAGGCGGAGACCGGACTGGGCGTGGAGTGGTGCGCGGGGGACGAGGAGGAACTGGCGGAGGTGCGCCGGTTCGAGACGCTGGCGCATGTCGCAGAGTGGTTGAGCGGAGCCTCCTTATACCTGGGAAATGATAGTGGGATCAGCCACTTAGCTGCGGCCTGCGGGGCGCCTACAGTGGCGATCTTCACGGCCAGCGATCCACGCGTCTGGGCGCCGCGCGGGGCCGGGGTGAGAGTGCTGGTTTCGCCGGGAGTCTTGGACGTGTTGCAGGCGTGCCGGGAACTGCTGCGCAGGGCGGGGCCGGAACGCTGATCGGGCTGGCGCAGCCGCTACGAATCTTTACATTTGTGCCGCAGATTAACCTAACAAACGGCCGCGCGAGATCGTCAGTACTGACAGAGGGCATGCAATGGATACCAGAACAAACGCAGCCGGGCGATTGTTGAAATCATTGACTTTCCGCCTGCTTCTGTTAATGCTGGCCAGCGGGTTGGGCCTGTGGCTGGGCGCGGGCTCGCGTTCAGCGGCTGCCGGGAAAGTCACCGTGCAGCGCGAGAATCCTGGGAAGTCGTTGATCGCGGACGCATTCAGCTTCAACATCCTGATGGCCCGGGCGGAGCTGGCAGAGCCACAGACGGTTCAGTCCACGAGACCAGCGGCGCCCGCAGCGGTTGTCGTGGCGCAGAGCGAGCCCGTGGAAACCGTGGAAGCGCCGGTGCGGGTGGCGCTTCAATTCCATCCGCCAGGGCCGCTGGGGATCCATCCTCTGGCGCCGCCTCGCGTGCGGCCGGCGGGTGCGTGGCAGATCCGGGTTGAGGGTCAGATGGCCCGCCTCAGGCAGACAGAGAATCAGGTCCAGGTGATTCTGAGAGGGCTGCCGGGCCTCAAGCTGGCCGAGCGGGAGAGGTTTGAGAAGAAGCTGCAGTGTGAGCTGCAGCGCGCCTCCAGGACGCTGGAGACGCTGACGCTGGACGAACCGGCCGGCGGGCCGGAGCCGCCTGCATTGCCCGAGGTCCCCGTGCAGGACGCACCTGGCGACGCGGTGCCGAACTGCGGCAACTGAGGTCAGGCACACGGGCCCAGGGCAACCGCTGCAGCGTAGCGGCAGTGGCGGACGCGCACTTCATTAGCAACCACGTAGAAGGCGGGGCCACGAGTGTGGCGGTTCTGGCCGCGGCTGCCACAGGCCGATCCGCCCTCCGGCGTCGAGGCAGGCGGCGTATATCATTACAAAGACGGGAGAACGGCGCCGGACACGATCAACGTGCTGCCGGAATACGGCAGCAACCACACGGTGACCTTCGAGGCGACGCTAGCGCCGGGCATCCAAGGCGAGGGAATCGAGTTCTGCGGCACCAAGGGTAAGCTGTCCATCGATCGCAAGAGGTACGTATATACAAGCATCGAAAAGGGTTCCCAGCCGGTGACGGTGGCCGGGTCGAGCTACGACTTCACCTTGGACCACGTGAAGAACTTCCTGGAGTGCTGCCAGACGCGCAAGCTGCCCGATTGCGACGTGCTCGTCGGAGCCCGTTCGGCACAGGCGTCGCATCTCGGCAACCTGAGTTACGTGCAGAAGCGGCGGATCGATTTCGACCCCGTGCGGGACGAGATTCTGCTGTTCCAGCGTCCTTGGTTGGGGACCCGTTGAGTAACTTGCGCAGCGGGACCACTCATGGCCGCGGCTCTGAAACGGCGGTGCGGCGCCGCGCCCCGCGCACGATTTCACCGCGAAAACACCGTGTTTTACCGTGTTTTGACCGTGAAAACCGCGGTTTTTTACGGTGCCTCGTATTCACGGTGTTCTAAAGGACTTAGCCGGATTTCGCCGCAAATGCGTGCAAACGAGGCGCGCAAGTATGGTGTTTTAAAGGACTTACGCGAACGTGACGGTGGCTCACGGTGGATCTGTGGCAAACAAAGGACTTAGCAGAATTTCACGTGCATTTCAGCCTAGATTAACATGCGTCACCGTGCGTCACGGTGGATCTGTGGCAATATAAGGGGTTACGCACATTAAAGTGCTATATTAACATGCTTCACCGTACGTCACGGTGGATCTGTGGCAATCAAAGGAGTTACAAACATTAACACGCGCATTTTTGCGCACAAACGGTGTCTCACCGTGTATCTACGGTGATCTAAAGGACTTATTGAAAATTCACCGTGTTTCGCCGGCACGGTGTTTTGGGCGGTGTTGGCGGGGGGCGGGAGCGCACACGGAGCTTATGGAAATGAAGGTCCGTGGAAGCCGTGGAAAACCGCCGGGCGGTTTCTCACTGCTCCCACCGCCCGTGGAAATCGTCGGACGATTTCCACATTCCCACAGGCACGAATACGAATGATGAACTGATGCGGAACCTCCAGCCCGACGCGAATTCCACATTCCCACAGGCACGAATTCGGGTAGTAATGAACCGGCCCGGAGTACCAGCCTCGACCGACCGCTGGCGCGACGCTGGAAGCGGAGGAGAGGCCGAACTCAGGTCTTTCAGTTTCAACTGCACAAATGGATCGTCAGACATAAAGGACGTTGTGTCCGGCCAGGGGGAAGGATGGGATTCGGGTTAAACCGAATGGGAACTGGAAGTCCCAAACGGGAATTCCGGTTTACTGTTTTCGGGCCTGTAATAGCTTGATTTCGAACGGCAGGAAGCGTAACATTCGCGCAGGAGTTTTCATGCAACCGCTGCTTACACCAGCCCTTCTGTTCGCGCTGTGCGGCATGGCAGCTGCGCAGACGGTCCCTGCGGGGTGGAACGTCATCAAGGATGGAAAAGGGGCTTGCCAGGCCGCGATCCCAGCGGACTGGGCGCCAGGATCGCAGCCCGGTACGGCACACGTCAAGAACATGCTGGAAGGAATGGTGGTGGTGACCTCGGATGTCGACCGCCTCCAGCCGATGCCGGAAGCTGTGCAGAAGATGTTCGAGGCCCAGATGATCGAGAACACGGACAAGCGCGTGTTCTACTCCCACGAGGATCGCAACGGGAAACAATACACCGCGACCGTGCCGGGCAAGGGCGGCAAGGGCCGCTGCCACGCGACAGTGACGTTTCAGCCGACCAAGGTAAAGGACGAAATCGCGAAGCAGATCGCCCTCAGCATCGGTGCGGTGAAATGACGCCGGCCGTCTCGGGGCGGCTGTGAATCAGAGGCGATGTTACGAGGATCCGCACTCCAGGCGTGGGTGCCGTTGTCGTGTTTTCAGGCGCGGCACCGCGGGAGCGCTCTAGCGGCGCCGCGCCGGCGTATCTGAGTTAGAGGTGCTTGACGAGCTCGACGCGGCGGTTCCTGGCGCGGCCCTCTTCGCTGTCGTTGGTGGCGACCGGCGCGTAAGGCCCGTTGCCGAAGGGCGCCAAGCGCTTGGGGTCGATGCCGTTCTTCTGCGTGAGCGTCTGGATGACGGCCGCGGCGCGGGCGCCGGAAAGCGTCAGGTTCGCCTCTGGCGAACCGACGGAATCGGTGTGGCCAACCACCCATAGCTTCATTGCGGTGTTGGCCTTTAGGAGCTTGGCGATCTCCTTGATGGCGGCGTCGGACTCGGGCTTCGGTTGGGATTTGCCGAAGTCGAAGAAGATCCCCGGGACCTCGACGTGGCCCGTCGCGGTGAGGCCGTCGGCCATCGCCTTGGCGTCGACGGTGACGTCCTGCTGCATCGCCTGCTTCTCGACGATGGTCAGGAAGTACATCTTGTCGACGCCGCTCAAGCCGGTCACTTGGAGCCACACCTCGTTGGCGCCCTTGTTGAAACGGAGGGTGGTGGTGCGGTTGTTGCCTTCGCCCGACTCCCACAGCACCTGCCCGCCGGAGGCGCGCACGGCGTTCTGAAAGTTGCGGAGGATCTGCAGGGCGCTGGCCGGGGCCGCGCCGCGGTCGAGACGGTAGGTGTACTTGTAGAGGTGACCTTCGACCGGCACCTTCTTCTCCTTGCCCGCTTCGGTAGTCGTAAAAGTGAAGGAATCGAACTGCTGCTCCTTGAATTCCGTGACGGAGTGGCCCGGCATGCGCGAGATGCCGGGGTAGTCTTTGCAACCCGCGCAATTGTCGGCGGCGAACGCGACGGGAATCGTCAGGGCCGCTAGCAGACCCAAAACAATTGGGCGAAGATATCGAATCATGGTTGGCTCCAAAAGCGATCTGTCGCGCCCATCGCGGGCACGGAGGGCGTTCCGCGCGGCCGCGAGGCGCGCGGGGCCCACTTGACCGGGATTTCCATTTCGGATTTTCAGGTCCCACGTAGTATAAACCAAACCGCGATCCTCTGGTCCCGAGAGGTGCATTCTTGCCTCCGGGCGCCGTCTTCGCCCCCGCAAGGCGAGGTTGTCGCCCTGCCCGGAGGATCCAAACAAAACGGGAAACGGGACAGCCTGAGACGTTGTCGGACAAATGGCTGATAGCCGCGCGTGGCATCGAACCGCAGCCGTGCCTGACGGGTTAATTTGCCCAAGACCGAAAAACTAGACCACTGGGGGCGCGGGCAATGGTTCGATGCGCACCTCCGCGACGCGATTAGCCTCCATCCGCGTGACCTCGAAACGCCGCCCGCCGTAGTCGACGCGATCACCGATGCGGGGAATGCGCCGCAGCCGGTAGAGCAGGAACCCGGCCAGGGTCTCGTACTCGG
>JBEKHU010000054.1:0-9827 GCA_050012115.1 Bryobacteraceae bacterium
GCTGCGGCATTATCTCGGCTCACTCGAGGCCGACCCAGCGCGAATCGAACAGGTGGAGGCGCGCCTGGCGCAGATCGAGAAACTGAAACGCAAGTACGGCAACACGATCGACGAGATCCTGGCGTTCCTGGCCGATGTGCGATCGAAACTCGACGCCGTGGAGAGCGCCGCCGAGCGGAGGGCGGAGTTGCAGCAGCGCATCGGGGAACTCGAAGGCGCTTACCGGAGGGCCGCGCTGGCGCTGCGGGCCGTGCGTACGAAGTCGGCGAAGACGCTGCAGAAGGCCGTCGAAACGGAGCTCGCCGGGCTCGCCATGAAGGGTGTCGTTTTCCGCGCCGCTCTGCGCGAAGCGGAACCGTCGAGCCACGGACTGGACAGCGTCGAGTTCCTGGTGAGCGCCAACCCCGGGGAGGAACCGCGGCCGCTGGATCACGTCGCCAGCGGCGGCGAGCTGTCGCGCATCGCCCTGGCACTGAAGGCGTGCGTCTCGTCGCCTCCCGCGAAGAACGGCGGTGGGAGAACGCTGGTTTTCGACGAGGTGGACTCGGGCGTGGGCGGCGCGGCGGCGGAGATGGTCGGCCGCAGACTGAAGCGGATTTCGCGCTCGAGCCAGGTGGTGTGTGTCACACACCTGGCGCAAATCGCCGGTTTCGCCGATCATCACTACCGCGTGGAAAAAAAGGAATCCGGCGGCCGGGTGGCGACTACGGTCCAGGAGTTGCCGGCCGACGAGCGTGTGCGCGAGATCGGGCGGATGCTTTCCGGGCAGAGCCTGACCGAGGAGGCCTTGCGTCACGCGGCGCGGCTGGTCGAGGAATGCGCGCGGGCCGCGGTGTGAGCAGCGCGTGAAACTCTGGCTCTATTTCGTCGGCAAGCCGCGGGATGCCCACGCCAACGGCATGGCGGAGGAGTTTCTCAAACGCAGCTCGCGCTATATGGAATGCGAGATGCGGGAGATCCAGCCGGCGCGGTTCGACCTGTTCGCCAAGCACCCCTCGGCGCGCAAGGTGTTTCTCGATCCGGCCGGAAAGATGATGGATTCGCACCACTTCGCGCGGCTGTTGAGCGAGGCCGAGCTGCAGGCGCGCGATCTCGTATTCCTGGTCGGCGGGCACGACGGGCTGCCCGCCGAATGGAAGCCGCGGGCGGATCTGCTGCTGTCGCTTTCGCCCCTGACGATGCCCCACGAGTTGGCGCGCGCCGTGCTCGCCGAACAGATTTACCGGGGCCTCACGCTGCTGCGCGGGCACCCCTACCCGCGATGACGCGGGACGATCCGCGTTGCCACCGTGATTGCCGGCGCTGTAGCTTGAAGAGTGGGCATGGACTGGTTTAAGATCCCGCGCAAGGTCGCTCGCGTCAGCGATGATGAGAGGCACGTCCGCACGGAAGGGCTGTGGATCAAGTGCGAAGGCTGCAACCAGATCATCTGGCGCAAGGAGCTGGAAGAGACCTTGCAGTGCTGCCCGAAGTGCGAATATCACTTCAAGCTCGATGCAGTGTCGCGGCTGCGAATGCTGCTCGACGGCGAATGGGTGGAGCACGACCGGGAGATGAGTTCGACCGACCCGCTCGAGTTCGTGGACGCGAAGCCCTACCGCCAGCGGCTGGCCGCGATGCAGAAGGCGCTGAAGACGAAGGATGCCGTTTACTCGGTCGAGGGCCAGCTCGCCGGCCGCAGCGTGAACGTCTGCAGCCTGGAGCTGCGCTTCATCGGCGGCAGCATGGGCGCGGTGATGGGCGAGAAGATCACGCGCGCCATCGAGCGCTCGCTGGCCAGCCGCAGCCCGTTGATCATCGTCTCGGCGTCGGGCGGAGCGCGCATGCAGGAGGGCGCGGTCAGCCTGATGCAACTGGGCAAGATCTGCTGCGCCTTGATGCGGCTGGACCAGGCGAAGGTACCATTCATCAGCGTGCTGACCGACCCGACGACCGGCGGGGTGACGGCGAGTTTCGCCATGCTGGGCGACTTGAACATCGCCGAGCCGGGCGCGTTGATCGGCTTCGCCGGACCGCGTGTCATTGAGCAGACGATCCGCCAGAAGCTGCCGCAAGGCTTTCAGCGGGCGGAGTTCGTGCTGGAGCATGGTTTCCTCGATGCTGTGGTGAAGCGCGGTGAGATGAAGGCGTACATCGCCAAGGCGCTCGATTTCCTGTGCGGTCCCGTCGCCCAGCCGCAGGCATGACCCCGCTCATTGAACGCCCGCGCCAGCGGAGAGTCGTCGGATTGCACAGGCCATGATCTCCCTCGTCAACGCGGCCAAGCGATTCGGGCCAAGAGTTCTGTTTGAAAACGTCACCTGGATGGTGACGGCGCAGGATCGCGTCGGCCTGGTTGGCGCCAACGGCAGCGGCAAGACGACGCTGATGAAGCTCCTGGCCGGCCTCGAGACGCTGGACGCGGGCGACTGCAGCTCGCAAAAGGGCATCAGCGCCGGTTACCTGCCGCAGGACGGTCTGCAACTCTCCGGCCGCTCCGTGTTCCAGGAATGCCTCTCGGTTTTCGACCGCTTGAAGGACATGGAGCGCGAGATGGAGCAACTCGCGCATGGACTTTCCGAACTCGATCCCGCCTCGGACGAGTACACCGCGGCAGCCAATCGATACGGCAGCCTGGACGCGCTGTTCCGCAACCGCGACGGCTACGCGCTGGAGGCCAAGGTCGGCAGCGTCCTCACCGGTCTAGGGTTTCAGAAAGAGGAGTGGACCAAGCGGACGGAACACTTCTCGGGCGGCTGGCAGATGCGCATCGCGCTGGCCAAGCTGCTGTTGGAGCAGCCCAGCCTGCTGTTACTGGACGAGCCGACCAACCACCTCGACCTCGAGGCGCGCAACTGGCTGGAATCGTACCTGGGCGCTTATCCGAACGCCTTCGTGCTGATCTCCCACGACCGCTACTTTCTCGACGTCACCGTTTCGCGAATCGTTGAGCTTTGGAACAGGGGACTGCACTTCTACTCCGGCAATTATGAGGCGTATCTGAAGCAGAAGGAGGAGCGCCTGGCAAGCCTGGAGGCCGCCAGCCGCAACCAGAAGGAGCGCATCCAACAGCTAGAGGCCTTTATAAGCCGCTTCCGCTACCAGGCCACGAAGGCCAAGCAGGTGCAGAGCCGCATCAAGGAACTGGAGAAGATCGAGCGCATCGAGATCCCGCCGGAAGACAAGACGATCCACTTTAGCTTCCCCCAGCCCAAGCCCAGCGGGCGCATCGTGGCTGACTTTACCGGCGTCTCGAAGGCGTACGGAGAGAAGCGCGTGCTCGACAATGTCGCGGTTCAAATCGAACGCGGCGACCGCGTGGCGCTGGTCGGCGTCAACGGGGCGGGCAAGAGCACGCTCATCAAACTCCTTGCAGGCATCGAGCCGCTGACGGCAGGCGACTACCGCATCGGCCACAACGTTCAGCCCGACTACTTCGCGCAGGATCAATACAAGGAACTCGACCCCGATGCACAACTATTGGACGATCTGTCATCGGTCGCAAACGGCAAGACGCTGACCGAATTGCGCACGCTGCTGGGGTGCTTCCTGTTCAGCGAGGACGATGTTTTCAAAGCCATCGGCGTGCTCTCCGGCGGTGAGAGAAACCGCTATGCGCTGGCGCGAATGCTGTTGAATCCGTCGAACTTTCTGTTGCTCGATGAGCCCACGAATCATCTCGACATGCGCGCCAAGGACGTGTTGCTCGAGTCGCTCGAGCAGTTTACCGGAACCGTTGTCTTCGTGAGCCACGACCGCTATTTCATCGACCGGCTGGCGACGAAGGTCTTCGAAGTAAAGGACGGCACGGTGAACATCTACGCGGGGAACTACGAGGATTTCCTGTTCCGGAAGCAGCAGGAGGCCGCGGTGCCGGCGGCCGGCCTGATGAGCGCGAATGGCGCGGCGGCCGCGGTCCAGGCGCCGTCGCTCGATGATGTGCCACGCGGGGAAGCCGAGGAGACCCGCCCGCGACGCCTGAATCCGATCAAGCTGAAACAACTGGAAGACCGCGCCGCCGAACTGGAAAGCGAATCGGCAAAACTCGAGGCCGCGATCGCGCAACTGGAGACGGACCTGCAGGATTTCATCAGCGCGGAGGAAACGCGTCGGCAGATGGAGCTTCTGGCGGAGAGCCGGGCCCGCCTGGATGAGGTTCTGGTCGAGTGGGAGCGCGTCAGCGCCCAGTTGGAAGAGGCGCGCTGAGCGGCCAGCGCGACGCCCGGCAGGATAGAGATACGGCGGCCACGAAACCTGGACCTCAGTCCACCCAGTCGGCGACGAAGATGTTGAACTCGTAACGTTGCGTCGCCTTCCAATCGCTGGCGAACACGAGCCGCTTGCCGTCGGGCGAGAACTCGGCGAATGAAACAAATCCGCCAAAGTCTGTGATCTCGTGAACATTCGCGCCATCGGCGTTCATCATGTACAGCTCGAAGCGGCGGCCGTCGCAATCCTGCTTGTTGGAGGAGAACAGGATCCGCTTCCCGTCGGGCGTGTAGGTGGGCGCGAACGAGGCGCAGCCGAAGTGTGTGAGCTGGGTGACGTTGCTCCCATCGGCGCCGGCCGTGAAGATCTCCATCTTCATCGGCTCGGTGAGGTTCTCCTTGATCAACTCGCGGTAGCGCGCCATGGCCTGCGGATTCGTGGGGTCGGTGGCGCGCCACACCAGGCGCTTCCCGTCGCGCGAGAAGAACGCTCCCCCGTCATAGCCTTCGCGACGCGTGATCTGCCGCTTGCCGCTCCCGTCCGGCTTCATCTCCCAAAGTTCCAGGTCGCCGGATGCCATAGAGGTGTAGACGATTCGGTTGGTCTTCCAATTGACGGTCGCCTCGGCGTCGTAGCCCGGCGCATCGGTCAGCTTCTTCAATATTTTGCCGTTGTCGGTGGCGAGGTAGATGTCGTAAGTGGGATAGACGGCCCACACGTAGCCCTTGCTGCGATCGGCCGGAGGCGGGCACTGCGGGTCCGCCTCATGCGTCGACGCGTAGACGATGTGCTTGTTGTCCTTGAGGAAATAGGCGCAAGTGGTCCGCCCCCGGCCCGTCGAGACCAGCTTCGGCTCTGGCCGCTCCACCTCCATCACGAAGATCTGGTCGCAGGCGTAGGGCGGACGCGTCGACTGAAAGATGAGCCGCTTGCCGTCCGGCGCCCAGTAGGCTTCGGCGTTCGACCCGCCGTGGGTCAACTGCCGGATGTTCTTGAGACGCGGTCCCTCGGGCGACTGCCCCAGAGCGGCCGCGGCCGCCAGCGCGATGATCCATCTGCATGCCATCGATACAATGCCCTCTCCTCGATCACAGCCCTTGCATCGCGCGGCGCGCGGATTTCCCAGCCTGCCGCGCCACGCGCAACTCAGCCTGTTCGACTATCGCAGATACTCTTCCAGGCGGATTTTCTCGTCGGTCCGGCTATCGCGATATTTGACGATGACCGGCGTGTACAGCGAGATGCCCCATTCCCGACCCTTGCCGCGGGTCACCGTGCGCGAGCCCGCGACTACGACCGCGCCTTCCGGAATCACGAGCGGCGCATCGTCCGAGGCGGCGTAGACTTCGTCGCGGACCAGGTCGTAAACCGGTGTGGAGCGGTTGACAATGACGCCCGAGCCGAGCACGGCGCGCCGTTTCACAATCGTGCCCTCATAGACGCCGCAATTGCCGCCCACCAGCACTTCGTCCTCAATGATGACCGGCATCGCGCCCACCGGCTCCAGCACGCCTCCCAACTGGGCCGCGGCGGAGATGTGGCACGACTCGCCGACCTGCGCGCAACTGCCGACCAGGGCGTGCGAATCGATCATCGTGCCCGAGCCGACCCACGAGCCCGTATTGATGTACATCGGCGGCATGCAGGTCACGCCGCGCCCCAGGTAGCAGCCGTCGCGGATGCTCGAACCGCCGGGCACGATGCGCACGCCGCTCGCGGCGTCCAGACGCTTCGCCGGATAGGTCGCCTTATCGAAGAACGGCTGCCTGGCCGTGTCCACCGACATGTCGACGATAGTGCCCATGCGGAAACCGAGCAGGATGCCTTTCTTGACCCAGGGATTCACGCGCCACCCGGTGGGGCTTGACGCATCCGGCTCGGCGGCCCGCGCCTGGCCCGTGTTCAGGGCCTCCTTGAATCGGGCAAACAGCGCGAAGTGTTCCGGCGAGTAGGATGCCGGCGCGTTGTCGAACAGCGCTTCAATTTCGTGTTGCAATCGGGAACCTCTAGCTGACCGTCAGGCCCATTTCGCGCAGCACGGCATCGATGCGCTCGCGCGAGGCCGGCGACGGCGGCACCATCGGCAGGCGGTAGACCGGCCGCAGCAATCCCATCCGCGCCAGGGCCCACTTTACAGGGATCGGATTCGACTCCACGAAGTTCACCTCCATCAGCGACAGCCACTTGCGCTGCAGCGCCCGCGCGTCGTCGAACCGCCCATCGACGCAGGCCGCCGCCAACGCGGTCATCTCGGCGGGAATCTCGTTGGAGGCGACGCTGATTATGCCCTTGCCGCCCAGGCCCGCGAGGGCCAGCGTGATGGCGTCGTCGCCCGAGAGCACTGTGAAATCCGGCGGCAGAGTCGCGCACAGGTTCGCCATCTGCGCGACGTTGCCCGACGCTTCCTTCACCGCCACGATGTTGTCGATGCCGGCAAGCCGGCGCAGCGTCGCCGGTTCGACGTTCACGCCTGTCCGCCCGGGCACGTTGTAGACCACGATCGGGAGCTTGACCGCATTGGCGATCGCCAGGTAGTGCTGATATAAGCCCTCCTGCGTGGGCTTGTTGTAGTACGGCGTGACGGAGAGGATGCCGTCCGCGCCCAGCGCCTCGAACTCGCGGGCCAGGGCCACGACTTCGCCGGTGTGGTAGCCTCCGGCGCCGGCCACGACCGGCAACTTGCCCTTGGCCTCCTCCAGCACGATCTCCACCACGCGGAGGCGCTCTTCATGCTCGAGCGTCGGGCTCTCCCCCGTCGTGCCGCACGGCACCAGGAAATCAACGCCCGCATCGATCTGCCGGCGCACCAGCCGGCGGATCGCCTCTTCGTCGAGCGTGAGGTCCGGCCGGAATGGTGTGACCAGCGCTGTCCCGCAACCCTGCAAGCGCACGTGCTTACTCCTTGCCCTCTGAAAACAGGATCGAGCCAAACTCGAATACACCTTTGCGCCCCGGCAGCCGCCGCGCCGCCTCGAGCGCCCCGCGCGCGAACCCTTCGCGATTGCGGGCGACGTGACGCAGCGTCAGCGTGTCGGCCGTCGAATCGAAGCCGATCTCGTGCGTGCCCGGGTGTGCGCCCGCGCGGTTTGAGCCGGTGTCGATACGCCTATCGTAGCCCGCTTCGCGCATGTCTTCCACCAGGCGCAGCAGCGTTCCCGACGGCGCGTCCTTTTTGGCGCTGTGATGGATCTCCCAGCCCCAGGCCTCGTAGCCCGGGTGGCCCTGCATCCATCGCGCCGCCTCGCGGACAACGCGGCGGAAAATGTTCACGCCGATGGAGAAATTCGCGCTGTAGATCAACGCTCCGCCGCGCTCCAGGAAGGCCGCGCGCACGCGCTCTAGTTCTCCGTGCCAGCCCGTCGTTCCACACACCACCGGCACGCCCAGTTCCGCCAGCCGCAGCAGGTTCGCTGTCGCAACGTGCGGGGTGCTGAATTCGATCGCCACGTCGATGCCCGCGAGATTCTCTTTCGTCAGACCCGCCCCCGCGGCGTTGTTGTATTCGTCCAGGATCAGCGCGATCTCAAAGCCGTACTCGGGCGCCAGACGCTCCAGCATCCGGCCCATTTTGCCGTAGCCGACCAGTGCCAGCTTCATGTTTCGAAAACCCTCGGATCCAGCTCGGAAAAGAACTCCTGGTGCAGGGCCTCGACGGCGCGGGTCAGATCGTCATCATTCACCACGACACTGACGTTCAGCCGGGACGCGCCCTGCGAGATCATGCGAATGTTGACGTTGCGCAACGCGGCGAAGATGCGGGCCCCAATGCCGGGCGTCTCGCTAAGGGCCTCGCCCACCAGGCACACGACCGCCTGTTCCGGCGTCACCGTGACCTCCGCGATCTTCGACAACTCAGCCTCGATCTCCGCCAGCGCCTGCGTCTGGTCGATCGTCAGCGAGACGCTGACTTCGGTCGTGGCCACCATGTCCACCGCCGTTCGGTAGCGGTCGAACACCTCAAAAATGCGCCGCAGAAAGCCATACGCCATCAGCATCCGCAGGCTGCGGATGTTCACCACCGTGATGCCGCGCTTGCAGGAAATCGATTTCACCGGGTTCGTTGAATGAACAATCTCGGAGACGATCAAGGTGCCTTCGACATCCGGCTGGCGGGAATTGAGGATTCGAACTGGAATATTCTTCTCCACTGCCGGCAACACGGTGGATGGATGCAGCACCTTTGCGCCGAAGTAGGCGAGTTCGGCGGCTTCGTTGAACGAAATCGTCTTCAGCCGGTGGCCGCCCGGGACAATCCGCGGATCGCAGCTCAGCATGCCGTCGACGTCGGTCCAGATCTGGATCTCCTCGGCGCCGATGCCCGCGCCCGCGATGGCCGCCGAGAAATCGGATCCGCCCCGCCCCAGCGTCGTGGCCACCCCGTCCGCGGTGGAGCCGATGAAGCCGCCCATGACCACCACGCTGTCGTGCAGCAACGGGACGACCCTGTCGTGGAAGCGCGCGTACGTTCTGCCGTACAGCGGGAGAGCCTGGGTGTGCCGCGCATCGGTCACCAGAATCTGCCGGGCATCGACGTGGGTCGCGCGCAGGCCCAGGCTCTGAAAAGCCATCGCGATCAGCGCGCTGGACAGCCGCTCCCCGTAGCCCGCCGTTTCGTCCCACAGCCGCGGCGTCACCGCGCCGGCCTCGGCGACGGCCGCGAGAGTCTTTTCAAGATCGGAGAATTCCCGCTCCAGCAGCGCGTCCATTTCACCGTGCCGCGACAACGCAAGGATCGATCCCGCTTCGCGCCTGTGAAAGGCTTCCAACTCCTCGGCGTCCCGATGCGCGGCGTCGAGGTTCCCCGCGGCCGCCTTGTCGGCCGCCGCCAGCAGGCGGTTGGTCGTCTTGCCCATGGCCGACACCACCACCAGCGGCCGTTGGCTTTCCCGCGCCTGGACAATGTCCGCGACTCGCCGGATGGCGGCCGCCGATTCCACCGACGTGCCGCCGAACTTCATCACGATCATCGGCGGATCAGGCCCTCCTCGCGCATCAACTCCGCATTCAGCACCGCCGCGCCCGCCGCGCCGCGGATCGTATTGTGACCCATGCACACGAACTTCCAGCCCATCGCCGGGCACTCGCGCAGACGGCCGACCGTGACCGTCATGCCGTTGCCCCGCATCGAGTCGCGCCGCGGCTGCGGGCGATTCTCCTCCTCCAGATACAGCACCGCTGGCACCGGCGCGCTGGGGCAGCCCTTCTGCTGGGGGATCGACTGAAATGCGCGGTAGGCCGCCAGCAGTTCTTCCCTCGTGACATGCTTCTCCAACGTGACCGAGACCGTCACCGTGTGGCCGTCCACAACCGGGACCCTGTTGCAGTGCGCGCTCACCCGCGCCGGCAGCGGCTCGATATGGTCGCCGGCGAAGCGGCCCAGGATCTTCTGCGTCTCCTGCTGCATCTTCTCTTCCTCGCCGCCGATGTATGGGATCACGTTGCCCACGATGTCCATCGACGGCACGCCGGGATAGCCCGCGCCCGAGATCGCCTGCATCGTCGTCGCCACGGCCGCGCGGATACCGAACGGTTTCAGCGGGGCCAACCCCATCGCCAGCGCCACCGTCGAGCAATTCGGGTTGGTGACGATCTGGCCTTTCCAGCCCCGCCGCGCCTTTTGGGCGCTCAGCAGGGCCAGG
>JBEKHU010000055.1:0-13088 GCA_050012115.1 Bryobacteraceae bacterium
CGAGCCATGCTTCGAGGTCGCGAATGTTGTACCGGACGAAGCCGCCGATTTTGCAGTACCGCGGCCCACGGCCAAAGAGCCGGTCCTTTTGCCAGGTTCGGCGCGCCCGGCCGGTGAGCGCCTCAAGGTCGCGGTCAGAAAGCCACTGTGTTTCTACGATTGGTGTTCTTGGTCTCATGGATCTAGCTCCGAAAATGTATTGTGTGGGGATTGCCAAAGCTGCCACTTTTCGCCCTGTCGAACTGGGGTTTCCACTTCCCAGCGCCGGGTTCCGTATCAAACCGCGCGTTCTTCGTTACGGGTGCCCGCAGCCGCGCGGCCGGGTTTCTTAGCAGTTCCTGGTTCAGCCGTGCCCTGGTCGCGTCGGGCTGCATATCATAGATGCGA
The DNA here is from genome assembly GCA_050012115.1 of Bryobacteraceae bacterium. GTDB lineage: Bacteria > Acidobacteriota > Terriglobia > Bryobacterales > Bryobacteraceae > CAIVVT01. The sequence goes on from JBEKHU010000055.1 coordinate 388, forward strand.
TTCGCCCGCCCGATGCCCACGAGGCCGTATCGAGCTGCCAGATCGGCCGCCACGAGAGGCGGGACGCTGCCCCTGTATAGGCCACGCTCATCGAACATTGAAACCAACCGCGACTGTTTACTGAGAATTCGCCAAAGCGTCTCACCGGAGAAAACCATTCCTTAAACCTCTGAACACACTTCGGGCCGGTTATCGGTTGATGCTGTTTCGCATCGGCCCCGAGTGGCCGTTTTGCTCCCCTTGTGCTCTGTTGTACTCAGGATTACACTGTTTCGTATGGGGTTAACCTACTACAAAACCCCCTACAGGACGAAAAATGAGGCCAACGCAAGAAAATGCGGATTTGTTTCAAGGTTTCCGCCACCGTCCGGTCGCGCGTTACGAGTGGCAGAGATGCGAGGACCTTCAGTTCTACAGATGGAATCCACGCGGGGCAAAACAGGGGGATGTGATTTGCTGCCTTGTCGAGAGCAAATCGCGCACCTATCCCTCCATCGACCCGCAGACACTCGAAGAGTTCATGCGTGTGCCAGCAAACAAGGACGCGATAGGCGACTTTGTATCACGCCACGGGCTTCTGAGTCATGCGGAGGCAGCCGTGCGGGGGAAATCCGCCGATATCATGTGGCTGGACGATTGGAGGAAGACGCAGGCGGACATCCGGATCGCAATGCACCTGCTTCGGTACTGGAAGGATTTTCAGAAGGTTGAGAGATTCGTAAGCTTCCCTGGCGGAAGGGGCTTTCAGTACGCCAGGAAGACCGGCGGCAAATTCGTGCGATTCGACATATGGATCGACCAAGACGGGACCCTTTATAACGAAGACGAGCGGTTTGGGGACCGACTTGACTACAGCCGACTTCATTACATGGGGGCCGCTGGCCATATCGCCGATCTCGCGCAAATGACGCAGGAGGCGGCCACCAACTGGCCCCTCACTGCTGCCCGGGCAACGCTCGCCAAACTCGTGAGCAAAGGGATGGCCGATTGTGTCGCGCCCTGGATCGCCCCGAGTTCGGGCAATGTGTTTCAACAACACATCTCGGCGCGCAATCTCGCCGGCCATCTCTGGCTCCAGATCTACTTCGCGATGACGGGCGAGAGCGTACTCCGTGCCTGCGAGAAATGCGGCGGCATTATGGACGTGCTCGGAGAGGGCGGCCGAGCCAATCGCCGATACCATCCACGGTGCTACAAGGCGGTCGAGATGCAGCGATACCGCCTGAGACAGCGGGCGCAGAAAGGCCGGGCGCCCAAGCATGCCTCCGCATCGGGACGACCACTTCGCCGCGTATGATTTTGTGGGTGATTTTGTGGGGACCCCAACGGAAAAAGAGGCGTAAAAGGGCGTATGGAAGGCTAATTGCTAAAGACTACTAAGCCTCGCGTTTTCAACCTATTACGCTGATTTTCCAATGGGTTGCGGAGGGCCGATTTTGGGTTTAGAAGGCCGTTGCTCTATCCCCTGAGCTACGGGGGCGCCCAGCCTCAGCTTAGCAAACGCCACATTTTCCAGGAATCGGGCTGCGGTTCTCCGCTGGACAGTTGGGCGGGCGACAGCTTCGAGGGCCAATCCCGGTCCTCACGGTTCATCCTGCTGCACGTCGGGCCAGGCGGGTTACGACGCGGGAACCAGAACCGCCGCTACTGCTGCCGGCCGTGACGCCCCTTCGCCTTGCGGCCGTGCTTCCCCTTGGAAGGATGCTTGCCCTTTTTCTGCCGTTTCGCGCGCTTGGCCACTTTGGTGATCCGCGCCGCAGCGCCGGTTTCGGAGGTGCGCTGCACCCTTTCCTGCGCCCACGCGCCGAAGCTACAGCCGCATATCAAAATGAGCGAGAAAAGGAAAGCGCAAAATCTGGTCATCCTGTTTCAGTGTGGACCGACCAGAGCTCTGGAATCAAGCGATCTTCCGTCCTCGGAAAGCATCGCCTCACCCACGTGATCCCGCTCCTCAGACGAGACCGATCCGCGCAGGCCAAGTTGGCTGGGCCGGTCGCTTTGACAGATGCCGCGACCGGCCCGCTGCGACACCGCCCATGACGTAGGTCGCCGTGAAGATGAGCGCGAAGGGGATCCAGGTCCCAAGCGGGCTCGCGAACATAGCGAAGCTCTTCTCGAGAAAAGGGGCGACCAGGAACAGGTCCAGAGCCACCACGACTCCGAGGAATGCCGACGCCGTCTGGAGTGGGGTCGTGAAGGCGAACCGGCGGAAGTAGAAGAGCGAAATGGCTGCAAAGCCCAGCGGGGCTCCGATGGCGTGGATGAGGAGCGCGGCCTCAAGCGATAGCATTCGCCGCGCCACGCCGACCAGCGCGCCGCAGTACGCCCATCCGGCCAGCGCGTGCAATAGGATCACCAGGACCCTGAAGCTGACCGGCCGTGGCGTCATTCCTGATGCCTCGACAAACCAGTCCCCGCCCGGTCGTCCCTGAATCCGGCCAAGAATCCCTCAACACGTTGAGCAATCTCATCGCGGATTCGGCGGAAGGCGGCTTCGCGCTCCGCGAGCGTGCCTACGACAGCGGCGGGATCCTCGAAGCCCCAGTGGATACGCTCCGTTTGCGCAGGGAAAATCGGACAGCTCTCCCTCGCGTTGTCACACACCGTGATGACACATCGGAACGGCCGGCCGATGAACTGGTCGACGGACTTGGAGCGCTGCCCCGAGATGTCGATCCCGATCTCGGCCATCACGGCGATGGCTTCCGTGCGGAGAGAAGAAGGCCTGGTGCCCGCACTGAAGATTTCGAAGCGATCCCCGGCGGCACTGCGCAGGAGGCCTTCGGCCATTTGGCTACGGGCCGAATTGCCCGTGCAAAGAACTAAGATGGCATCTTTCGTCATTCGTGCTCCATCACCCTCTCTTCCAATCCCGTCCCACGACTCTGCCCTGATGAAAATGGTTCTGTTTTCACGGTTGCCAACAAGCCCTCACTGGCTCGGGCTGCGGCTCCGGAGAGAGGGATCGCCGAAATAGCGTGGCCTCAGTCACCGGGACGAGAAGGATATGCGCCAGCATCGTCGCGCCACGGCCAACGTGCATCCTAACCGCTGGCAGCGTCCTCCTCTGGGAACCAGTGCCGCGTGCGGTTGCAGAATGAGCAGACCGACAGCATCACGGGCACTTCGATCAAGACCCCGACTACGGTCGCCAGAGCGGCCCCCGAGCCAGGGCCGAACAATGCGATTGCCGTCGCCACCGCCAACTCGAAGAAGTTGCTGGCGCCAATCAGTGCCCCCGGAGCGGCCACAGCGTGGCGAACCTTGAGGAATCTCATCAGCCCATACGTCAGCGATGCGTTGAAGTAGACCTGCAGCAGGATCGGAATCGCGATCAGAGCTACATGCAACGGTTTGGAGATGATGTTGTCCGCCTGAAACCCGAAGATGAGCACCAGCGTGGCCAGCAGAGCGAGCATGCTGACCGGTGCGAAACGGGGTAGCAGCACTTGTTCAAACCAGCTTCTCCCGTGGGCACGAATGAAATAGGTGCGAAGCGCTGTCCCCGCCGTCAGTGGAACAACGATGAAAACCACAACCGCGTAGAGCAATACCTGAAATGGCACGTGCAGCGAAGATGCCCCATTCACCAGAATGCGGACGATGGGCGCGAACAGGAACAGCATGATGAGGTCGTTCACTGACACCTGCACCAGCGTGTAAGCCGGGTCGCCTTCCGTCAGATAACTCCACACAAACACCATCGCGGTGCACGGCGCCGCCGCGAGGATAATGCAGCCGGCGATGTACTGGCCGGCGTCGGCTGGGCCGATGAACGAGGCGAAGACGCTTCGAAAGAACAACCATGCCAGGAAGGCCATTGAGAACGGCTTCACCAGCCAATTCACAACCAGTGTGACAATCAACCCCTTCGGTTTGCGTCCGACGTCGCGGACCGCGCCCAGATCAACTTTCATCATCATCGGCGTGATCATCAGCCAGATGAGCACCGCGATCGGGATGTTGATCTGGCTGCCTTGGCCGAATTCCAAGCCTCGCAAAGCCTGCACTGCGGACGGCAGGAGCCTCCCGAGGAGAACTCCCGCCACCATGCACAGAGCCACCCAAAGCGTTAGATAACGCTCAAAAAACGCCAGCCGTCTTGGCCCCTGGGGGCCTGGGGCCGCAACGGGTTCATCCGCCATGAGTCAGATTCCTGCCGCCGGCTTCGTAGCCCGAATGAAGGCGCTCATGAACTTGCCGTCGACCTGTGGGGCAATGGCTTCCAGATCGATGCCTTGACCGGAAAGGAACGTCCGGGCCTCGTCGAGTTGATAGACGCGAGTCGGCTCTATCCCCACTTGCTCAAACCCCGCTGCGGTCAACTTGGCTTTGTATTCGCTCTCTTCGAGCGCCCCCGCAACACAGCCGACCCACAGCAGCACGTTCTTGCGGATCTCGGGCGGGATCTGGCCGCGCGTCACCACGTCCGACACGGCAAAGCGGCCACCTGGCTTCAGCACCCGGAAGGCCTCGGCCAGCACTCTGTCTTTATCGGCAGAGAGGTTGATCACGCAGTTGGAGATGATCACATCGACCGTAGAATCCGGCAACGGGATCTGTTCGATCTCACCCTTCAGGAATTCGACGTTCTCGACGCCCGCCTTGCGCTTGTTCTCGTTCGCCAGCGCCAGCATCTCATCGGTCATATCCAGGCCGTAGGCCTTGCCACCAGGCGAAACCCTGCGCGCGGACAGCAACACATCGATGCCGCCGCCGCTGCCCAGATCCAGAACCACCTCGCCCGGTTTGAGCTCCGCGAGCGCCGTGGGATTGCCGCAGCCTAACGAGGCAAGCACGGCGGCTTCCGGCAATTCACTCTTTTGCAGTTCGTCGTACAGTTCCGACGTAATCGGGTCCGCGCCCGACGAGCAGGACGAGGGACTGCTGCCACAACAGGCATTGCCCTGCCCTGACACGACTCTCAATGCGGCCTGTCCGTACTTTTCCTGGACGATTTCCTTGATATTGACACTCATTGAATGACCTCCCATCAGCTTCGGTTTCTAAGATTTTTGCAGCAGGCAACGAACTGGTTTGGCGTGATCGCCTTGTTCCGCGTGCAGCATTCGGCATACAGGAAGCCCAATAGTTCCTGCAGCGCCTCGGTGTTGGCGCTGTACCAAAGAAATGTTCCCTCCCGCCGTACGCGGACGAGGTCCTCGTTCTTCAGCTTCTCCAGGTGGTGGGACAGCGTTGAACTCGGAATGTTCAGTTCCGCCTGAATGTCGCCGACCACCAACCCTTGCGGATGCGCCGTCAGCAGGAGCTGCATGATGCGTAAACGCGGCTCTGTTCCCATGGCTGAGAACATGTCGGCATACCGGACGACCGCCTCCCCCGGCTTCACATTGCCTCTTGCTGTGTCATATTTCCATCCTCGCAGAAATAGGAAATTAGTCAAGCGGGAATTGCGCACGTGGTGTAACAATTTCGCGCCTGGCACACGCGCGGCCCGCGTCCCTAACTCATCGCGAGAAGCCGGCCAGACGCACAATCTCCGGATAGTGGTGCACGTGCATACCGGGCTCGCCGCGCTCGCCCGCGGCCGCCATCGATGCCGCCAGAACCCCCGCGGGCATCGGCCGGTACTTGGCCAGCGCACGAGTCATGAGGAACTCAAAGGCGCGCGAGAGCCCCGCCGCCACGCGCTCGCCGGGACGGTCCTCGTTCCGCTGGCCCATCAACACGCCGGGCCGGAAGATGTGCAGCGCTTCGAAGTCCAGCGCCGACACCGCCTCTTCAACCTTCCCCTTCGTCCTGAGATAGAAGCTGGAGGCCCTGGGGTGGGCGCCGGCGCTGGATAGCAGCATCATCCGCGCCGCGCCGGCCTTACGGCCGAGACGCGCAAACCGCTCGCAGTATTCGTAGTCGACCCGACGAAACGCCTCGCGGCTTCCGGCTGCTTTCATCGTCGTGCCGAGGCAGCAGAACAAGTGCGTCGCGCCCACCATGTCGTCGGTCGTGAGACGGTCGAAATCGACAAAGCGTTGCTCCAGCTTTCTCGCGTCAATCTCGAGCGGGCGCCGCGTCAGCGCGACAATCACGTCGTAAAACGAATCTTCGAGCAGCGTTCGAATGAGGTATCTGCCGATCATCCCCGTCGCCCCTGCCACGACGGCCGCGTTGAACTCCATATGAGCCCATTGTGGCGCACGCCTGCGCGGCGTGCGCCTGCGTCCGGCCCCAGGCCGGCATTGCAACACTTAGACTTGAGAATGTTCGGACAAAGGAGCGCCGTGAAAACATGATTGGGTACGCCGCGCGTACGCTATCATGGCCGTGGAGCGGTTCGCGCGGCATGCTTCACGAGCGCGGAGCGAACCGGAGTTTGGCGCGAGGCGGCTTGATCTCACGATTCACAGACGTGCCGGCGGCTCTGCGATATCCCGGAACGATGGCAAGGGGCGATGACCGCCTGGCACTGGGCAGTGGCGGGGACGGCTGCGCTCCAGTCTTCGCGGCCCACGCTTCGGACCGGCCGGAACACCGGACCGGTCGGCGCAGCTGTAAAACGAGGTACTTAGGTTAGCTCATGGCGATTGTTACGGTCTCGGGAGAGCCCGGTTGCCGCACCGGCGAACTGGCTCGCCTGGCTGCGCAGAACCTGGGCTACGAACACGTCAGCGCAGCCCGGCTCGACGCCCTGCTGATCGAGGAATTTGGCGAGCCAGGCGAGACGCCGTGGCCACACAAGGCGTGGCCCGCGATGGCCGCTTCGGTGCTGGTGCGGCTGGCCTCGCAAGCGCATCTGGTGATCGGCGTCGACAGCGCGGAGTTGCTGTTCCCCGGGTTCCCCGCCTTGCTGCGCGTAAGAGTTGTCGCTTCGGCCAGCAGGCGCATCGGAAACATAATGCTGGACAACCATCTCGACCGCAGTGCGGCCAAGCATCAGCTGAAAGCGCGCGAGGTTGAAGCCCGCAAGCTCCGCCGCCTGCGCTTCCGCCGCGCCAACCCCGCCACCGACAGCTTCGACCTGATCCTCAACGCCGGCGCCTTCGATGGCGAGGTGATGGCCGGATTGGTCGTCGATGCCGCACAGGCGCGACATCTCTCGAGCTTCGGCTTCCTTGCGCCAGCCGCCGCCGCGCAGCGCGAGTTCCAACTCCGACTGCAACTCGCCCGTTACGGCATGATCCCGAGGGCGCGGGCCAGCCTGAAAAAAGCTCAGTTCTCACATCCCAGTGAGGAGATCTTTGCCAACCTGCTCGACTTCTACCGCATCGCGTGGGAGTACGAGCCGAAGAGCTTTCCCATAGCCTGGGACGCCTCGGGCCGAGTCCTGGAGGCATTTACGCCGGACTTCTATCTCCCCGAGTCCGATATGTACGTGGAGCTGACGACGATGAAGCAGTCGCTGGTGACGAAGAAGAACCGCAAGATACGGCTGCTTCGGGAGATTTACCCCGGCGCGAACATCCAGGTGTTTTACCAGAAGGATTTGCAGGAGCTCGTCTTGAAATACGGCCTCGCCCCGGCGGCGGTGCAATCGTGAGAAACCCATGAAAACGCCCGCCCTGCCCATGATCGAACGCGTGCTGTTCACCGAGGAGCAGATCGCCGCGCGAATAAAGGAAGTCGCCGCGCAGATCTCGGAGCGCTACTGGAATGGCAGTCTCAAGATGATTGGCGTGCTCAAGGGCTCGGTCTTCTTTCTGACTGCGCTGGCGCGCGAGCTGACAATTCCCGTGAAGGTCGATTTTCTGGCCATCTCAAGCTTCTCGAATCACAGTGGCGCGCCGGGCGTGGTGCGCATCGCGAAGGATCTCGACGAATCGATCGAGGGCGAGGACGTGCTGCTGGTCGAGGATATCGTCGACACCGGCTTCACGGCGCGCTACCTGATGCAGACGCTGGCCGGCCGTGGACCGAACTCGATCTCCCTCTGCACGATGCTCGACCGCACGCCGCGCCGCATCGTCCCGCTGCAGGTCGACTTTTGCTGTTTCGAGATCCCCGATCGGTTCGTTATCGGCTGCGGTCTGGATTACAAGCAGCTCTACCGCAACCTGGACTTTATCGCGGTCTTGAAAGCCGACAAATCTTAGCCCGATGGCCCGCGCCTGTTGGAAGGCGCGGAATTGGTATCACCATCGCAAAAGCCCGGAATTCTGCACCTGCGCCGGCGTGGGAGCGGTGCTCCCGCAGCGTATGCAAGCAACCAGTGGCTTGGCTTAGCCCAGCAGACCCCAGCGGGCTTCCCACAATACCAGCGTGCCCTGACAGAGCACCGCCAGAGTATGCCCGATGCGGCCACCCAGCCCGCCGAAGCCCCTGGCCCAGAGAATCGCGGCTGAGGCAGTCGAAACCACCGCCAGCACGGAGCCGGCCCGCCCGAACCACTCCACCACGGCCAGTGAGCCTGGAAGCCCGAATGCGATCTGCTGCACATCCTGAAGGAAGACAGCGAACGCACCGATGGCAATGGTGAAAGCCGCCGCTGCGGCCCAGGACGCCAGATGCGCCGCTCTGATCCGGATGTCCACTTCGCGGTGCAACGTTCTGCAGCGCAGCAGCGCAACCGGGTAGCCGAAAAGCGAGATGAGAATCCCGAGACTGCTCAATCCGCCAATCGCCAATTGAACCGGCGGGCTCTCCGCATACGCAATGCGCTCGTACGCGGCGCCTGGATTCGCGGACAGAAAGGCCAGTTTCGGCTTGTTGTTGCCTTGACTCTGAAAGACGAGCATTTCCTGTCCGCGCACTTCCCGGTAAACCCATGGTTCGATTTCCACAAAATGCATCGGGTCCTGGAATGCCTGCCCGCTGAGAACCAGGCCGCCCGGGCCCTCTTGCCCGATCAACACCATCCGACCCAGCGCGAGGATCCGCGCCTGCGTGCGCCCGGGCAGGCGTGTCGCCACAAACCACCCCGCACAGGAGGCCGCACGCGCCGCGGCGCTTGGAATCATAGCGCTTACCTCCAGAGCGGGCTGAGGGTAGTACCTGGCCAGAAAGGCCTTGTAGACTTGGTCGCGCGCCAGCCTGCCGGTGTCCGAGTTAAAGCTGAAGAACAGGCCCGTATGCGTCTCCGGGAAAAGCGCCATCAGAGAATGGAACCAGAGCGTGCCCCCGGTGTGGCCATAAACACGAGGTGCCGCGGGCCGCATCTCGTAGAACCCATGCAGCCAGGCTCCCAATTGGGGCGCGGCTCGGTACAGCGGCTCGTGCATCCGCCGCGCCATCCACTCGGGCATAATGCGCACGTCGCCATAGCGGCCGTCCTGAAGGTGGGCAATCATGAACCGGGCCATCGCGGCGGCTGATGCTGATCCCGCGCCTGCCGGCGCCAACGGCACGTATTCGAAGCCCTGCGGCGTGAATTCCCCGTTGGACCAGTGAGGATCTGGCTTTCCAGGTAGCTCTCCCAGTTCACCCCGGATACGCGCTCGACGATGTATCCGGCCTGGGCGCTCCCATAGTTCGAGTACGAGACGAGAGTTCCGGGCTTTCGCACGATGACCGGCTGCATCTCCAGCAGCGCGTCTGCCAGCGACCCGGGATAAGGCGCATGGCGGAACAGGCCCAAGACTGGAACATCTTCATAACCTGGCGTATGCGTCATCAGGTCGCGCAGTGTCGGGCGGCCTCCCCACGGCGAACGGATATCAAGTTCCTCCGAAAGGAACTGATCGATCGGCGCGTTGACGTCGAGCCGCCCTTCCCCGACCAGCTGCATCACCGCAGTCCACGTGAATGTCGTCGAGATCGAGCCGATGCGAAATAGCGTGTGTTCGGGATCGACCACCGTGCGTTTCGCAATGTCTGCATAGCCATAGCCGCGAAGCAACAACACCTCGCCGTCCCGCGCCACGGCCACAGTCATTCCGCTGAGATGATGCGCCCGTTCCAAGCCCGCATAGAGTCCGTCGAAAAACGTTGCCAACTCGGTCCGGTCGTGCGGCCCGGGCTCCTGGAACGTTTGGGCGGCGGCCGGGAATCCGGCGAGCAGGAATGCGACCAGCAGAGAAGTACAGCCACGGCCTGAGAGGAACAGTCTGCTGATCCCAGCACGTCCTCTCCGCATGAGGCCCCGCGCCTCGGCGCACTTCGACCGTCGATCGGACACGCGGACCGTGCGCCGCCAGGTGGACAGGACCCTGTCCCAAACTCCAGCCGAATCCCAATAATTGACGCGCGCAGGCGGGCGGCGTGACTCTTCGGACAGCATGCAGTTATTGTTTCTGTGCCGCGGGCTGCGGTCAAGTCCTTGCGGGGCCGCTACTGCAGCCAGTCGATTGTCGCTGACACAAGTTGCGGCCCGAGATGCGACGCCGCTATGCGTTCGCACGACTCCAGCACCTTCTCGGCGTTCTCGCGCGACCCCGATACGGTGACCGCGGCGACGGTGGAGACGTTCCACAGTTCCTGGTCTTCCACCTCGGCCACCGAGACGTTGTGCCCGGCGCGCAGACGATCCTTCAGCCCCTTCACCCAGCGCCGCTTGTCCTTCAAAGAAAAAGCCTCGTTGAGCCGGATCTCGAGAATCAGAATGCCGACGGCGGCCATAGCGGCGGACCAGGGACGGCCTAATTGAAGATTTCCTGGGCGACCTTTTCCTTGGCGAAAGCTTCGATGACGTCGCCCTGTTTGAGATCGTTGAAATTCGCGATGCTGGCGCCGCACTCGAAGCCCGCCTTGACCTCCGCGGCATCGTTCTTGAAGCGCTTGAGCGAATTCAGGCGGCCCGTGAACACGACGACGTTGTCGCGCAGCAGCCGGACCTCGCAGTCCCGCGCCAGCATGCCGTCCTGAACGTACAGCCCGGCGACGGTGCCCACTTTGGAGATGCGGAATGTCTCCCGGACGTCGGCCCGCCCAAGATAGACCTCTTTGAACACCGGCTCGAGCATACCGGACATGGCACGCTTCATCTCGTCGGTCAGTTCATAAATGATCGTGTGCAGACGGATGTCCACGCCCTCGTGTTCGGCCAGTTCCGCCGCCTTGCGGTCAGGCCTTACGTTGAAGCCGATGATGATGGCCTCGGAGGCGGAAGCCAGGGTGACGTCCGTCTCGGTGATCGCGCCCACGCCCGCATGCAGGACGCGGATGGACACCTTGTCGTTGGAGAGCTTCTGCAACGTGTCGGACAGCACTTCCGCCGTGCCGCCGACGTCGGCCTTGAGGATGATGTTAAGCTCTTTCTTCTCGCCCTCGCGCAGTTGAGCGTGAACCATCTCCAGCGTAATGCGCGTCTTGGCCATTGCCACTTCGCGCGCCTTCACCTCGCGGAACTCGGCAATCTGCCGCGCCTTGGCCAGGTCGGTCACCACCTGCAGCGTATCGCCGACTTCCGGCATGGACTCCAGGCCGAGCAATTCGATTGGCATCGAAGGACCGGCTTCCTTGATCTGTTCGCCGCGGTCGTCATACAGCGCCCGGACCTTGCCGAAGACCGAGCCGCAAATGTAGAAATCGCCTATCTTCAGCGTGCCGTTGCGCACGATGCACGTAGCCACCGGGCCGCGCCCGCGGTCCAATTCGGCTTCGAGCACAGTGGCCACGGCGGGCCGCCCGGGATTGCCCTTCAGCTCCTGCATGTCGGCGACGAGCAGAATCATTTCGAGCAGCAGTTCGATGTTTTGCCGTTTCTTGGCCGAAACGGGAACGAACGGCGTGTCGCCGCCCCATTCTTCGGGCATCAGACCGAGGTCGGTCAATTGCTGCTTCACGCGCTCGGGCTGCGCGTCGGGCTTGTCGATCTTATTCAGGGCAACGATCATCGGCACCTTGGCCGCGCGTGCGTGGTCGATCGCTTCTCGCGTCTGCGGCATCACGCCGTCGTCGGCGGCAATCACCAGGACAACGATGTCGGTGACGCTGGCGCCGCGCGAGCGCATACGGGTGAAAGCCTCGTGGCCCGGCGTATCGATGAAAACAATCTTCCGCCCGTTGATCTCAACGTGGTAAGCGCCGATATGCTGCGTAATGCCGCCGGCCTCGCGAGCGGCCACATTCGCCTCGCGAATCACATCCAGCAGCGACGTTTTCCCGTGGTCGACGTGTCCCATGACAGTCACCACCGGCGGACGAGTGGCGCGGTCGCCCTCGACCTCTGTCCCTTCGATCGCCTGGACCGACTCTTCCTCGTAGCTCATGCGCGAGGTCTTCGCGCCGAACTCGCGGGCGATCTCCGTGGCCATCTTCACATCCAGCGTCTGGTTGATCGTGGCGAAGATCTTGCGCTCGAAAAGCGTCTTGATCACCAGGCTGGCCTTGACGCCGAGCTTGTCGGCGAATTCCTTCACCGTGATGCCCTCGGAGATGGTGATCTCCCGGTCGACCACGGGCAACGGGGCGGCCTCTTGCTTGCGCGGCCCGAAGGTCCGTATTTTGCCCTCGCGATCGATTTCCCGATCACGCTGCAACTGGCGTTTCTTGACGGCATCGCGGCGTCCGGCCTCGGTCGCGGGAGCAGGTGGCTCGAGAACCGGCGTGGTCGGGTGCAAGCCCCTGCCCCGCATGCTCGGACGTCCAGGACCCATCGGTGCGCCGGGACCGGCCGGACGGGGACCCGGCTGGCCAGGTCGCGGCCCCTGATACAGCGGTCGCCCGGGAGTAGGCATGCCTGGCCGCAGCGCCGGGGGTTGGCCCGGGGCAGGCTTGGTCTGAATCTGCGATAGACGTGCAACCAGGTCCGGGCGCGGCGGTACGACGGGACTTGCGGCGGGTTGGCCCGCCAGGGTCGGACGCAACGG
>JBEKHU010000056.1:0-9690 GCA_050012115.1 Bryobacteraceae bacterium
CACTACGCGCGCGTTGGCGCAGTCAGATCCTGCGAGCAGCCAGCATCTGAATGCCGTCGGCGGCGAGGAGGCGCGTCTACGCTGCAATCGGCTAGGGCTTCTATCCGTGGGTTAATAGCTGGCGTAGGACAAGCAGGCGAGAATATCGTCTCGCATCAGACCGGAATAGTTTGCAGGAAGCTCGCTCTCGGATTGACCGGCGGCGAGGAGTTCGAGAATGAACTCGACGGCCAGGCGCGTCCCGCGGATCACTGGTTTGCCGGCCAGGACCTCGGGATCGACGACAATGCGTTCCGAAAGCGGCACAACCACAGTTTAGCGGGTCAAGGCGCGGTTCAGGGGGCCGTTGTGTGCAGCCCTCGCGGTTGGTTTGATTTGACTAGGCGACCCACGGCGCAAGCTCTATGGCGGAGCCGACGACTTGGTCCGCGCGCCAGGCGATACTCTAAAGAACGACATGCCAGAGCCAGAGGCGGGCCACAGGCCGGAGAAGCAGGAGGACGAGCGGCCGCCGTTTCTGGGCTCGTGGCGCACCGTCTACGCCGCGATCGCGCTGTACCTGGTCACGCTGATCGCGCTGTTTGCACTGTTCACCCGGAGCCTGAACCGGTGAGACCCGCCGACTGGGCTGTGATGGCGCTCTCGCTGGGCGTGGTCGTGCTGTACGGGCTGTGGCGCAGCCGCGGCGCGCAGACCACCCAGCGCTTCATGCTGGCCAACAAGCAGATGCCGTGGTACGCCATGGCGCTGTCGATCATGGCGACGCAGGCCAGCGCGATCACCTTCATTTCGACCACCGGGCAGAGCTACGTCGACGGGATGCGCTTCGTGCAGTTCTACTTCGGGCTGCCGCTGGCGATGATCCTGATCTCGGCTGTGGCGGTGCCGATCTACCACCGCACCAAAGTCTACACGGCCTACGAGTATCTGGAGCAGCGCTTCGACGCCAAGACGCGGGCGCTGGTAGGGGGCGTGTTCCTGATCCAGCGCGGGCTGGGGGTGGGCGTGGCGCTGGCCGCGCCGGCGGTGGTGATGACGGTGATCCTGGGCTGGCCGGAGTGGGTGACGACGACCACGATGGGGCTGATCATCGTCATTTACACGGTCAAGGGCGGCATTACGGCCATCACGTGGTCGGAATTCCTGCACATGATGATCCTCACGGCGGGTCTCATTGCGGCGTTCGCGACGGCGGTGCTGCTGCTGCCGGCGGGGGTGCATTTCTCGGATGCGCTGGCCATCGCGGGGGCGGCGCACAAGCTGAACCCGGTGGTGTGGAGCTTCGACCCGAACGACCGCTACAACGTGTGGAGCGGCCTGATCGGCGGGATGTTCCTGTCGCTGGCGTACTTCGGCTGCGACCAGAGCCAGGTGCAGCGCTATCTGACGGGACGCAGCATTACGCAGAGCCGGCTGAGCCTGCTGTTCAACGCGGTGGCCAAGATCCCGATGCAGTTCAGCATCCTGTTCATCGGGGCGATGGTGTTCGTGTTCTTCGTGTTCGAGAAGCCGCCGGCGATTTTCCACGTGCGCGCCTGGGAGCAGGTGCGGCACACCAGCGCGGGCCAGGCGGCGGAGAAACGCTTCTACGATGCCTGGGAGGCGCGGCGGCAGGCCGCGCTCGCGCCGGCGCAGGCGGGCTTCGGCGAGGCCCAGCAGCGGCTGGACGCGGCGCGCCAGGAGGCCGCGGCGGTGGTGGTGCGCGAAACCGGCGTCACGGGCGCCGACACCAACTACATCTTCCTGACCTTCGTCACGCGCTACATGCCGGTCGGCCTGGTGGGGCTGCTGATCGCGGCGATCTTCGCGGCGGCGATGAGCACGATCAGCGCGGAGATCAACTCGCTGGCCACGGTGACGGTGATCGACGTGTACAAACGCTTCATCCACGGCGCGGCGGGCGACCGGCACTACCTGCTGGTGTCGCGCGGGGCGACGGCGTTCTGGGGCCTGTACGCGGTGGTGACGGCGCAGTACCTGAAAGGCGTGGGGGCGTTGATCGAGACGGTGAACCTGGTGGGGTCGCTGTTCTATGGCGGGCTGCTGGGGGTGTTCGCGCTGGCGTTCTTTTTCAAGCGCGTGGACGGCACGGGGGCGTTCTGGGGCGTGCTCGCCGGAGAGGCGGCGATCTTCGCGGCGCGGCTGTTCACAGGCATCGGATTCCTGTGGTACAACGTGATCGGCGCGACGGTGGTGGTGGCGACGGGGGTGGTTGTGAGCGGGCTGCGACGCACCGAATCGCGGGCACAGCGGGCGTGAAAACCCGTGTTCTGGCCGTGCGCCAATTTCGAATTCACCGTGAAAACACCGGTTTTCACCGTGTTTTGACCGTGAAAATGGCGGTTTTTTGCGGTGCCGCGTAATCACGGTGATCTAAAGGACTTAGCCGAATTCAGCGAAAAGTGCGCCTACACGAGGCGCGCAAGTGCCTCATTTTAAATAACTTGCTCGATTGTCACCGTGCTTCACGGTGGATCTGTGGCAAATAAAGGACTTAGGCGAATTTGAGGGGAATTTTTACCAACATTAACATGCTGCACCGTGCGTCACGGTGGATCTGTTGCAATGATTGGGCTTAGAAACATTAACATGCCACATTAACAGAGCTCACCGTGCGTCACGGTGGATGTGTGGCAAACAAAGGGCTTAGCAACATTAACACGCGCATTTTTGCATTTTCACCGTGCTTCACGGTGTATCTACGGTGATCTAAAGGACTTATTGATAATTCACCGTGTTTCGCCACGCGCGGTGAATGGGCGGCGTTTTGGACGGCGCTTGTACCGTTTTCCCCCGCGTGCTGAAATGATAAGAAATCCCGGAAGGAGTCGCGTTGCCGCAGACAGCCATCCTGGCCCTGGAGGACGGAAGCGTTTACCAGGGTCGCGCGTATGGCGCACGGACCGTGCGCACCGGTGAGGTCGTTTTCAATACATCGATCACCGGGTATCAGGAAGTTTTCACAGACCCATCGTATTCAGGGCAGATCGTCATCCTGACGAATCCGCAAATCGGCAATTACGGCACCAACGCGGCCGACGACGAGGCGGCGCACGCCTGGATTGAAGGGCTGGTGGTGCGGGAGTGGGCCGAGGCGCCGAGCAACTGGCGGTCGGAAGAGCCGGCGGACGATTACCTGGCGCGGCAGGGCGTGCCGGTAATCTCGGAGCTGGACACGCGGGCGATCGTGCGCAAGCTACGCAGCGGCGGGGTGATGCGGGGCGCGCTGTCGACGGCCGGCGACACGGCGGCGGAGCTGGTTCAGATGGCGCGGAGCAGTCCATCCATGGCCGGATTGGACCTCGCAACGCGAGTCTCGACGGCGCAGCCGTACAAGTGGAGCGAAGCGGCGGCGGCGTGCTCGCCCTCGGAGCGGATCGAGAACGCCGAGCCGGGGCGATTCCACGTGGTGGCGTACGACTACGGCATCAAGCGGAATATCCTGCGGCGGCTGGTGAGCGTGGGCTGCCGGCTGACGGTGGTGCCGGCGGGGACGGCGGCCGAAGAGGTGCTGGAAATGAAGCCGGACGGGGTGTTCCTGTCGAACGGCCCGGGGGATCCGGAGCCGCTGACGTACCAGGCCGAGCAGGTGCGGCGGTTGATCGGGCGGACGCCGGTGTTCGGGATCTGCCTGGGGCACCAGATTATCGGGCTGGCGCTGGGGGGGCGGACGTTCAAGCTGAAGTTCGGCCACCGCGGGATCAACCATCCGGTGCTGAACCGGCGCACGGGGCGGGTAGAGATCACGGTGCAGAACCACGGGTTCTGCGTCGATCCGGATTCGCTGAAGGAGAGCGAGGTCGAGCTGACGCACATCAATCTGAACGACCAGACGGTGGAGGGGTTGCGGCACCGCGGCAAGCCGGTGTTTTGCGTCCAATACCATCCTGAGGCTGCGCCGGGGCCGCACGATTCGCGCTACCTGTTCGACGAGTTCGTGGCGCTGATGAGGGAGTTCCGGGGTGCCTAGGCAGCATTTCTCGCGGTACGGAAGCAGGTGTTTTCGAAGAGCTGTTCAAAAACCGGGGACAGACAGCTCTGTCCACACGGCGCAGAGGGGGCAGAGGGTGAATAGAGAGATTTGTGCGCGCCTAGGACAGAGACGTCAGTCCCCGGTTTTTTTACACGATTCGCGGTACCTGTTCGACGATTTCACGGCTCTGATGAAGGAGTTCGGCGGTGCCTAAGCGAAGCGACCTGAAGCGCATCCTGATCATCGGGTCGGGGCCGATCGTGATCGGGCAGGCGTGCGAGTTCGACTACTCGGGGGCGCAGGCGTGCAAGGCGCTGCGGAGCGAGGGTTATCAGGTCGTGCTGATGAACTCGAACCCGGCGACGATCATGACCGATCCGGACCTGGCCGACCGGACCTACATCGAGCCGCTGACGGTGGAGCACGCGGCGGAGGTGATCCGGAAAGAACGGCCGGACGCGCTGCTGTCGACGGTGGGCGGGCAGACGGGCCTGAACCTGGCGGTGGACCTGGCCGAGGCGGGCGTGCTGGACGAGTACGGCGTGGAGCTGATCGGGGCCAAGATCGAGTCGATCAAGAAGGCCGAGGACCGGCTGCTATTCAAGGACGCGATGCGCAAGATCGGCCTGGAGACGCCGCAGTCGCAGTTGCTGCGGAGCTTCGAGGAGGGGCTGGCGTTCGCGGCAAAGTCGGGCTACCCACTGATTCTGCGGCCGAGCTTCACGCTGGGCGGGACGGGAGGCGGGATCGCGTACAATCGCGAGGACCTGGAGACGATTCTGGAAAACGGGCTGGAGCTTTCGCCGGTGCACGAGGTGCTGGCCGAGGAGAGCGTGCTGGGGTGGAAGGAATTCGAGCTGGAGGTGATGCGGGACCGGGCGGACAACGCGATCATCGTGTGTTCGATCGAGAACTTCGACCCGATGGGGGTGCACACGGGGGACTCGATCACGGTGGCGCCGGCGCAGACGCTGACCGACCGCGAGTACCAACTGATGCGCGACGCCTCGATCGCCTGCCTGCGGGAGATCGGGGTGGACACGGGCGGGTCGAACGTGCAGTTCGCCTTCAACCCGGAGAACGGGCGGATGGTGATCGTGGAGATGAACCCGCGGGTGTCGCGCAGCTCGGCGCTGGCGTCGAAGGCCACAGGTTTTCCGATCGCCAAGATCGCGGCCAAGCTGGCCGTGGGCTACCGGCTGGACGAGATTCCGAACGACATCACGCGCAAGACGCCGGCGTGCTTCGAGCCGACGATCGACTATGTGGTGGTGAAGATCCCGCGCTGGCAGTTCGAAAAATTCCCGGGATCGGAGCCGGTGCTGACGACGCAGATGAAGTCGGTGGGCGAGGTGATGTCGATCGGCAGGACGTTCCGGCAGGCGTTGAATAAGGGTCTAAGGAGCCTGGAGACGGGGCGGAGCTCGGAAGCGAAGTATGAAGAACGGCTGATCCCGCAACGCCTGACGACGCCCAATCCGGAGCGGCTGGGCTACATCCGGTTCGCGTTCGAGCGCGGGTGGAGCGTCGAGGACATCTACGAGCGGACGCAGATCGACCCGTGGTTCCTGCGACAGGTGCGGGACGGCGTGGCGTTCGAACAGGAGCTGGCGGGCCTGGCGCTGGAGAGCATTACACAAGACCAGATGCGGCGGGCCAAGCGCGACGGGCTGTCGGACACAACGCTGGCGCGGCTGTGGAAAAGCCAGCCGCTGGCGGTGCGGGCGCGGCGCAAAGAGCTGGGCGTCAAGGCGGTCTTCAACCGCGTGGACACGTGCGCGGCGGAGTTCGAGAGCTTCACGCCGTACCTGTATTCGAGTTACGAGAGCGAGTGCGAGGCGCAGCCGTCGACGCGCAAGAAGGTGATGATCCTGGGGAGCGGTCCGAACCGGATCGGGCAGGGGATCGAGTTCGACTACTGCTGCTGCCACGCGAGCTTCGCGCTGCAGGAGTTCGGGGTTGAGTCGATCATGGTGAACTGCAATCCCGAGACGGTATCGACAGACTACGACACCAGCGACCGGCTGTACTTCGAGCCGCTGACGCTGGAAGAGGTGTTGAACATTTACGACACGGAAAAGCCGGACGGGGTGATCGTGCAGTTCGGCGGGCAGACGCCGCTGAATCTGGCGCTGCCGCTAAAGCGGGCGGGCGTTCCCACGATCGGCACGGATCCGGAGAATATCGACCTGGCCGAGGACCGCAAGCTGTTTGGGCGGCTGCTCAAGGAACTGGGCATTCCGTCGCCGGAGTGGGGCACGGCGACCAGCGTGGAGGAGGCCTGCGAGACGGCGGGCCGGCTGGGCTATCCGGTGCTGGTGCGGCCGAGCTACGTGCTGGGCGGGAGGGCGATGGTGATCGCCTACGAAGAGGCGACGGTGCGGCGCTACATGCAGGAGGCGGTGCTGTTTTCGCAGGAGCGCCCGGTGCTGATCGACCGTTTCCTGGAAGACGCGACCGAGATCGACGTGGACGCGCTGTCGGATGGGGCAGGGGTGCTGATCGGCGGCATCATGGAGCACATCGAGGAGGCCGGGGTGCACTCGGGCGACAGCTCGTGCGTGCTGCCGGCACAGTCGATCCCGGCGGGGGAGATCGGGGTGATCCGCGAGTACACGGAGAAGCTGGCGCGGGCGCTGAACGTGGTCGGCCTGATGAACGTGCAATACGCCATCCAGAACGGCAAGGTGTACGTGCTGGAGGTGAACCCGCGGGCGTCGCGCACGGTGCCGTATGTGAGCAAGGCGACGGGCGTTCCACTGCCGAAGATCGCGGTGGCGCTGATGCTCGGCCAGAAGCTGAAGGACCTGGGGAGCCTGACGGGCGGGCAGACCGAGGGCGTGCTGCCGGTCCGGAAAGTATGCGTGAAGAGCCCGGTGTTCCCATTCGGGAAATTCCCGGGCGTCGATCCGGCGCTGGGGCCGGAGATGCGCTCGACGGGCGAGGTGATGGGGGTGGGGGACAACTTCGGCGAGGCCTTCGACAAGGCGCAGAGGAGCGCCGGCGTGCCGCTGCCGAAATCGGGGCGGGTGTTCTTCAGCGTCAACGACCGCCACAAACTGGAGGCGGTGGAGATCGCGCGACGGCTGGCGGGATTGGGTTTCGAGCTGGCGGCGACGCGCGGCACGGCGTCGGTGCTGAAGTCGGCCGGGCTGAAGGTGAAGACCGTATTCAAGGTGAACGAGGGCCGGCCGAACGCGGTGGACCTGATGAAGGGGGGCGCGCTGCAACTGGCGATTTACACGACCACCGGCGCGCACACGTTCGAGGACGAGCGCTCGATCCGGCGAAATGCGGTGCTGAGCCGGGTGCCGTGTATCACGACGATGAGCGGAGCCAGGGCGGCGGCGGATGCGATTGAAAGCCGGCAACGCGACCCGCTGCGGGTGTGGAGCCTGCAGGAGATGCACGCGCCGGCGGCGGCCACCTGATTTGGGTTTGATCCATGAATTTCGCGTTTGCCCCCTAATGGTTCTGTAGCAAGGGACCGATATATGGGGCGTGACGCAGACCACCAGCGATCTACTGGAGTGTCTGGTCCGGCTCCCCGAGGACCGGATCCGCTGGACCCGCCGTTTGCATGAACTGCTGGAGGAAGGGCGGCTGGCGTGCGTGGAGGAGGCTGTCCAGGCGCTGTCAGAAGGCGACCTCCCGGATGATTCCGCGAAAGTTCTGCTCAGCCAACTGAAGCGGCAGGGCTGTCTGTCGGCCGTCATGAAGGGGGTCCACGGAAAGAACCGGCAGCGGTTCTGCGAACTGCTTTCGCTGGCACGCTCCGACGAGCCGCGTCTGCATTTGCGGATCTTCCAGCGCCTGATGGAGCTGCTCAACGATGACAGCCTGGATCAAGCGGAGGAGATTCTCTACCTGTTCGACGGGGTCGTTCACCTGAACGGTTTCGCGGGCCTCGGACCGGTCTTGAACCGGCTGAAGGAGGCGAAAGACCCGCGCCTGAGGGCGAAGGCCGCGCTGTTGAGTTCCTCGCTGCCGAGCGGGCGGCACCTGCTGGAGTCGTTCCACGAGGATCCCGACCCACGCATGCGCGCCAGCATCGTGGAGTACCTTTGGCCCAGCGACGAGCCGGTGGCGCGGCTGGTGTTTGAGGAGGCGCTGCGAGATCCGCAGCCGCGCGTCAGGGCGAGCGGACTGCTGGGGTTATACCGGCTGGGCGACTTGCGGGCGCTGACCGGTCTGGCAAAGATGGCTGAATCGCCCCACGCCCTGCACCGCGCGGTGGCGCGGTGGGCGATGGAGGTCATCCGGGAACCGCGGTTTGAGCCTCGGGTCGCGAAGCTGCGGAAGGAGCTGGGGAGTTCCGTCACGAGACGCGAGCCGGGTTTCCCAGAAATGAGGTTTGGAAAGCGCAAGCTCAAACTGTGGGTTCCGCGTATGGAGCGGACGGCAGCAGGGAAGTTGCGGGTACTGATCTCCATTCGCCTGGACGGCGAGGAGGCGCTCGATCCGGGACTGCGGCCGATGGATCTGAGGGCGTGGGTCGATGGGGAGCCGGTTCTGGACTATGCGCTGAGCCGGTCACTGCCGCCCAGCCGTCTCGCGGTCGGCCTGGTGCTCCCACTGTCGCTGCGCGCTTCTTCGGAGCGGACGCCGGGGATTCGAGGCAGCCTCGATCAGCTCATGACGATGCCGGAGGGCGAGTGGCGCGCGGTGGGATTCTACCGTTCCGGCCTGTTCATGCGGAACGCGGATTCCATGGAGGAAGCCGGGCCGACGGACGGGGCGGATGAGCCGGATAAGGCGCTGATTCGTGCGCCCGTTTTCGTGCCCGACGACGTACGCTTCAGTGCAGACCTGAGGGATGCCGCCCAGGAGACCAATCTGGCAGCCGAGCCCGGGGAATTGGCGCTGTCGATGCTGAATCGGCTCAGGTTGTTGCGTTCGACGGGGCATGTCGGAGTCGTTCTGGACGAGGCTTTGAACGGTTCCCCGAGAACTCAGTTGATCAGCGGCATCCGTCAATGCGCGATCGAGCACAGTTTTCCAGTGCACGTGTTCAGCGTGGGAAATGTGCCCACCACGGCGCGCGAGCCCTGGATCGCTCTCAGCCGCGAGTGCGGAGGTTTCCATATATGTGTCCCAGCGGAGGACGACCTGCCGGAGGCCCTACGCCGGTGGATGCTTTGCTGTCGGGAACTCCATGTACTCGAATGCGAGGCGCCGGCATCCGCTTCGGAGATTCGCCTGGAAGCTGTTCATTCGTCCGGGACCGGCGAAGCGGCAGTTCGGTTTGACGCGGTCCAATGTCAGCGGTGAGGCGCTGCGAAGCTTGTGCGCAGCGGAGCAAAGCGGAAGGCGGCAGCAGAAGCCTGGGCGAGCACTCCAGAGCCGTCCGTTCTTTGGAGGCCGACCGGAAAAGCCAGATGGGGGCCGGGCGACTCACGTCTTCACGATACGCAGCGACTGAGGCCGGAAGCGGACATTCCACAGCCGCGTTTCGCCGCGGCCGGGTGCTTCGGCGACGGCGATGCGGATTCCACCGCTCAGTTCCACCCGCACGCCGCGGCTGAGCCGGACCACGCGCTGAAGCGCCAGTTGGACGCTGCCGGGGAGCTCCGCCCCGTGCTCGATTTCGTCCTCGCGCACGGCCAGCGTCACCTTCGCGCCGAGCAGCAATCCCGGGAAGTAGGGTCCGATGATATCGAATTCTGTCTGATCCTCGGTCGCGACATGCAAACGGCTGCGGTTGGTCGCGGGATCCA